>CAYWIQ010000051.1:0-4332 GCA_964458405.1 uncultured Chromatiaceae bacterium | reverse complement strand
AGGCCCTGATCGCCGATCCCTCGTGGAGTGCTGAAAGCCTGGCCGAGGCCCTGGTCCCCGTCGGCAGTGCCACCCTGATGCACCGCCATCATCAAAGCGAAGAGATCTATCATTTTACCGCCGGCAGCGGATTCATGCGCCTGGGCGGCGACGAATTCAGGGTAACCACCGGCGATACCGTCTGTATTCCACCCGGCACACCCCATGCCCTCATCAATCGCAGCGATGAGGAGTTGAGGTTGCTATGCTGCTCTTCGCCCCCCTATTCCGACGACGACACCGAGCTATTGACTTAACCAGCACGGCATTGCCGCCCCGACGGGCAGCTGGACACCGATGCCGGCCCTTTCCGAAGACTTATTATTCAGCAATATACTGGAACATTAACATGAGAAACCTGAAGTTGCCTCTATGTCACTGAATTACAAAGAAAGCTACAATTTTCAATAACTCATGTGTTAATATCGATGAAAGATTACTATGCCCAAAGAGGCATATGCTTATATATTCGGGGGATTGGGCTCATGCGGATCCTGGATTCAACCCTCCTAAAATGGATAAACGCTTCTTTCTCGGTCAGTTATGGCAGGAAAGTCCTTGTCCAACCCACAGCAGGTGATCGCGCATCTACAAGACATGCTGTTTTATGACCAAAGACTTAGAAAATCGTAGCCTGCCCAAGAATGACGATTCCCATTCCCTAGTGACGCGACCGGGAATCACCAAGCGGTTAGTGCTCGCCGCCCAGTTGCTCCTCGCCTGCTGTTTAAGTCCGACGGCGCTGGCCGCCACCTACACCGTCAACAGCACCAGTGATCTCCCCCTGGCGTCGACCTCGTGCGCCGGCAGCGGCACCTGTACCTTGCGCGCGGCCATTCGAGCGGCCAATGCCAGCGTCGGTGTCGCGGACACCATTAACCTGCCCGCCGGCACGTATACCTTGAGCCTTACCGGAACCAACGAAGACCAGGCCGCCACCGGTGATCTGGATATCAGCGACGACCTCACTATCGTCGCCGTCGACGGCAGCAATAATCCCATTTTAGATCCCAGCCAGACCAAGATCGATGGCAATGGCACCGACCGCGTCTTTCACATCCTGACCGGTGCGACGGTCTCCATCTCAAACCTCACCATCCAAAACGGTTTTGTCAATGCCGACACCAACAACAACGTCTCCAACGGTGGCGGCGGTGGCGGCGGCATCTATAACAGCGGGGCGCTGACGCTGACAAACTGCGTCATTCAAAACAATGTGGTGACTGCGACAAGTGCATCGGGTGCCGGCGGCGGCGGCATACAAACCACCGGTATTGCGGGAACGGGTCCCAATACCATAAGGACCATCATCATCCGCTCCGTCATCCAAAACAACTCTGCCCCCTTGGGCGGCGGCGTGCGCAACTTTTTCGGCAGCATGCAATTGGACCTGACGGACGTCTATAACAACCAGGCGACCCAATATTCCGGCGGCGGCATCCAGAACGCCAGCGGCAACATGTCCGTCCAGCGTTCGACCATCCGTTACAACACCGCCCTGGAGAATGGCGGCGGTGTGGATAATCTGGACGCGATGACCATCACCGAATCCTCTATTTACCTGAACCAAACCAGCGGCATCCTTACCGGCGGTGTCGTCACCAGTGGCGGCGCCGGCGGCGGCGTCTCCAACGGCAGTGCCGGCTCACTGACCATTGCCAACACTACCATCAGCCAGAATCAAGCGTACTTCGACGGGGGCGGTCTCTTTAACCAGAAAAACGTCACCCTTGCCAACTCGACGATCTACGACAACAGTGTCGCCGCCGGCGGCAGCGGCACCGAGGTCTTCGCCTGCGGCAATCAAGATACCACTTCTACATGTGCTACTGGGATATGGGTGGATGACACCGATCATAGCAAAGGGGTGCTAATCCATACCAATTTCATTAACACTATAGTTGGCAACAGCAGCACCTCGGACAATTGCAACGGCGACCCGACAGACTTGGTGTTCTCCAACGGCCACAACCTCGAAACCGCCAATAGCTGCGGCTTTACCGCAACCGGCGATAAGGTCAACATCTCATCCGCCGGACTGTTCTCTGATGTTTTTAAGTGGCACGGGGGTGATTTGAGCGGCTTGTTCACTCTGCCGATCGACAACACCAGCCCGGCCTACAATGCCGGTGACTATGCATACTGCTCGGCCAATATAGTCACCGACGAGCGCCATTTTGTACGAGACGACGGTTCCTGCGATATAGGCGCTTATGAATACGGCGCCACGGTCAAGGGCGCTAATGTCCTTGACTTGGCCCTGGACATCACGGATCAGGTCTCATTACCGAACAACGGTTCGGTCCAGGCCACCATCACATTTTCCGTGGTAAACAAGGGGCCGCTGCAGGCTACTAATGTGGTGCTCAATGGTGACATTCCCTTTCAATCCGGCTTAAGCCTCATCAGTCTGGGCCCAGGTACGGACAGCGTATCGTCAACTGGTAGCTGTAGCCAAAGCGTTACCGGATTCACCTGTACCCTGCCCAGTATGGCGGCCTATGATTCAGCCAACTTCTACGTCGCCCTCCTGGCTACAAAGGCAATGAAGTTCCAGATCGGCGGACAAGTGGATTCGGATGAAAGTGACAACTACCACCCCGACAATAGCAAATCCATCACCATCGATATCCCCACCGTCGCCAACAGCAGCGTGTCGGGCAATAATTTCGCCGGCGCCTCCGGGGGCGGCGGGACCATCGGCTGGTGGTCACTGGCACTGCTACTTCCCTTGGTCGCCCGCCGGGGGCAGCGCCGTAAACAGTCAACCTAGGCCCCTAGCCCCACTGTACTCGGATTTATCTAACAAGCGGATTCAGGCAAACTTCCAGCAACAAACCGTTGCAGTTTCAGATATAAAACTTCCATGGAGTGCGCTTTGAGTACCATCCCGCTGCCGTCGGCAAATGATATCCACGATGACGTCAGACGCGCCCTGGCCGAAGACCTGGGCAGCGGTGATGTCACCGCCCGCCTAATCCCCAACGATCAACACGCGCACGCAACAGTAATCTGCCGGGAGCATGCGGTGATATGCGGCAGCGCGTGGTTTGACGGTGTATTCCACGCCCTCGACCCACAACTGGAGATTAACTGGCAAATACAGGACGGCGATAGCTGTGAACCGGATATGACGCTGTGCCGCCTGAACGGCTCGGGACGCGCCCTGCTCAGCGGCGAACGCACTGCGCTCAATTTCTTGCAAAGCCTGTCGGGGACGGCGACCCGGACACGGGACTACGTCCAAGCGGTGGCCGGCACCGGCGCCAAGATCCTCGATACCCGTAAGACCATCCCCGGCCTGCGCAGCGCCCAGAAATACGCGGTGCGCTGTGGCGGAGGCCACAACCACCGCATGGGACTCTACGATGCGGTCCTCATCAAGGAAAACCACATCCTCGCCGCCGGCTCCATCACCGACGCCGTGAACCAGGCGCGCACCGTCGCCGCCGGCAAGACCGTGGAAGTCGAGGTGGAGAACCTGGATGAATTGCGTGAAGCGTTGGCGGCGACGGTCGATGTCGTATTGCTGGACAATTTCTCTATAGAACAGCTGGCGGAAGCGGTTGCCGTCAACCGCGGCCGCGCCAAACTGGAGGCCTCCGGCGGCATCACCCTTGCCAACATCCGTCGCATCGCCGAGACCGGTATCGATTACATCTCGGTCGGCGCCATCACCAAGGACCTGCATGCCGTGGATCTATCCATGCGCTTTAACGCGTAGAATTAACATACGCTGTAATTATGTCTGCCACTTCCCCTCTCCCACCGAACGGGTGCACACTGTTTTAGTGCGCCCCGGCGGGCATGCCAGGGGAATCGAATAATAAATCTCAGTCCTCATCCTGTCCGTCTACCCATACGGGCACCGAGGTCCCTCAGGGAGAAGGGACGCACCAACCCATTTAATACCCAAACAATCACTCTCATTACTTCCCTCAAAGGGAAGGGGTATACGCAACCACCCGTGAAGGCTAAAATTTCACGCTACGACAATTACAACCGGGAACCTCCATGCGCAGCACACAGCTATTACTGGCCACCGTCAAAGAAACCCCAGCCGATGCCGAGGTCATCAGCCACCAATTGATGCTACGCGCCGGCATGATCCGCAAACTCGCCGCCGGGCTCTACACCTGGTTGCCGCTGGGACTGCGCGCCGGAGTGAGCGTGCTGACTCAGCAGGATCGCTCCATCGAGGACGCATCGGCCAATCTGGGGGCATCGAAGATCACGACATTTCCTCGCATCATCATCCCACTGGCGAGCGTACTGGCGGGATTGCTCGATTTC
>CAYWIQ010000050.1:0-10231 GCA_964458405.1 uncultured Chromatiaceae bacterium | reverse complement strand
CGCAGCCTGCACCTGGAACAGGGCGTACTGCAGGCCTAGATTTTCCAATCAGGAAACCGCGCCGCTTTGCTGGCGTTTAAGGCGCTTGCGCTTTAGATATCGGATGACGTGTACGCGCCAGGCCAGGCGGATTATCACATTGCCCGCCACTGCGCTGGTCACGCCCAGCACGAAGCAGCCCAACAGGAAGGGTTGCCATATCGCCGTCAATTCTCCCATCAGCCACTGTAAAGAGACCTCAAAAGTGATACCTTCACGCAGGTGGGTACCCAGGATCCAGGTGCCGACCTTGTAGGCGAAATAGAAAACCGGGGGCATGGTCACGGGGTTGGTGAGCCACACCAGACCAACCGAGAGCGGAAGATTGACCCGCCAGATAATGGCCCCCGCCGCGCCCAATATCATCTGGAACGGAACCGGGACGAACGCGGCGAACAACCCAACAGAAAAGGCCCCTGCCACCGAACGGCGGTTGAGGTGCCAAAGGTTGGGATCATGGAGGAGTTGTCCGAAGAATCGCAGGTGTTTGTGATCACGGACCTTATGAGGATCAGGGAGATAGCGTTTTATGATCCGTTTTGGCACTGCTGCAACCTGCATGGGCGTCGATGGTGACCAATCATTATGCCCGGTTTTCCGGTGCGTTGCAGCATCCCACTAGCCGCTGTTGCGTTGCTGACGGGGATTGTTCTATTTCAATCGCTGCCAGCCCTACCCGATCCGCATTGGGCGTTGTTGTTCGCGCCTTTGCCGCTGGCGGCGTGGCGTTACCGGGTATTGCGTCCGCTCTTGATAGTATCCATAGGATTTTTATGGGTATGGTGGAATGCGGCGCAGATTCTTCAGCAGCGGCTGCCTGCGGCGCTGGAAGGACAGGATGTAGTCGTGGAAGGCATGATCGCATCCTTGCCGGAGACCGATGGGCGTCGTACCCGCTTCGCCTTCCAGGTAACCAAACTGATCCGAGGTGACGTCGCGTTTGCCGGCCCGGGTCGCATTATATTGAGCTGGTATTATTCCCATACGGCGTTACAGGTAGGTGACCGCTGGCGGTTACATGTCAGGTTGAAGCGTCCCCATGGACTCAGCAATCCCGGCGGCTTCGACTATGAATCCTGGCTATTCCGTCACCATATCCGCGCCAACGGCTATGTGCGTGACGATCATGGTAATCGTTTGTTAACCAGCAGCCGTTGGGATCATCCAGTCGATCGTCAGCGTCAGGACTTGTCGCAGCATATTGCGGCAGCATTATCCACACAGGCATATGCCGGGATCATTCGTGCCTTGGCGATTGGGGATCGAGCGGCGATCACCCCGCTGCAATGGCAAACCCTGACCGCGACCGGCACCAGCCATCTGGTGGCCATCTCGGGCCTGCATGTGGGGATAGTGGCCGGTTTCGTCTTCTTCCTGATGCGGTTTTTATGGTCGCGGTTACCGCGTTTCAGTTTGCGCTGGCCGGCTTCCAAGGTGGCGGCCGGCGCAGGGATCGTCGCCGCATTGGCCTATGCCGCCTTGGCGGGCTTTTCCATTCCGACTCAGCGCAGCGTCATCATGGTCATGGTGGTCTTAGGAGGCGTGTTGGCGGGAAGAAAGACCCGCCCCAGCCATATTCTGGCGTGGGCGTTGCTCCTGGTACTGCTATGGGATCCATTGGCCGTCTTGGAGCCGGGATTTTGGTTGTCGTTTGCGGCGGTGGCAGTGATCTTCTATGGAATGGGCCAACGGCTGGCAGTTCGGGGAATGTGGTGGAAGTGGGGGCGGGTGCAAGTCTTGATCGCCCTGGGGTTACTACCGCTGACGATAATCCTGTTTCAGCGCGTGTCCCTGGTCGCCCCTGTCGCCAACCTTGTCGCTGTTCCCTGGGTGACCCTGGTGGTGGTGCCGCTGACCCTGCTGGGCACCGTCTTGCTGGGGCCGTTCCCGGTGCTAGGCCATTTCTTGTTGGTGCTGGCAAGCGGCGCTGTGGGGTGGATATGGCCTTTATTGCAGGTATTGGCAGGCAGTCATATCGCGCAATGGATGCAGGCCGCGCCGCCGCTGTGGTCCTATATACCGGCTTTGATAGGCGTGCTGTGGTTGCTGGCGCCGCGGGGGGTACCGGGACGATGGTTGGGCGGTGTGCTGCTGGCGCCCATGGTGTTGTTCCAGCCCGCCCACCCACAGGCAGGCGAGGCGTGGTTCACCCTGCTGGACGTCGGTCAGGGGCTGGCGGCGGTGGTAGAGACCGCCGGGCATGTGCTGGTGTTTGACACCGGGCCCGCCTATAGCACGGGCTTCGATGCGGGGAGCGCGGTCATCGTACCGTTTCTACACCACTACGGTATTCGCAGGATTGACACCCTGATCGTCAGTCACGGCGATATGGACCATCGCGGCGGGGCGCCGGCGGTATTGAGACGGATGGTGGTACGACGGCTGCTGACCAGCGTGCCGGATAAAATCCACTGGTCGAAGGGACGGGTGGAATCCTGCCTGGCCGGCCAACATTGGCAGTGGGACGGTGTTCGGTTTGAGATACTTTACCCCTTTGTCGATCAACCTTACCGCGGCAACGATGCCTCTTGCGTCCTGCGCATTCAAACCGCGCGCCAGACGATCCTCATTCCGGGTGATATTGAACGGCGCAGTGAACAGCTATTGGTGAAAAAAGAGGCGAAGGAATTGACCAGCGATGTCCTGGTAGCGCCCCACCACGGTAGCAACACCTCTTCCACCCCGGCCTTTTTGCAGGCCGTGCATCCCAGCTATGCGCTGTTCGCCGTGGGATATCGCAATCGTTACGGCTTTCCCAGACCCAGGGTGGTTGCGCGCTATCATCGGGAGGGTGCGCGGCTGATGGAATCGGATAGCGATGGGGCCATCACTTTCCGCCTCGGTGCGGCGCTGTCGCCGCTACCCGACAGCTATCGCCGGCGCTCACGGCATTACTGGAACAGTCGTTAAGGGCTGTGAGGTGTATGCTTTTGGCTGGGCGCCTAAATCAAGTATCATTACCGGCTTGTTGAACAGCGGCACACGGTGTCGGAAAGGTTCGGAACAGCGTGTTCGAGTTAGTGCGGGAAGGCGGTTGGGTCATGCTGCCGATCATCATCTGTTCGGTGGCGGCGATGGCCATCATCGTGGAACGCGGTTGGTCATTACGCCGCCAGCGCATCTGTCCCCGCCAACTGGTAAACCAGATCTGGCAGTGGGTGAAAAGCGGCCATCTCGACGTAGCGCGAATTTCGGCGCTGCGGGCGGGGTCGCCCCTGGGACAAGTCCTGGCGGCAGGTCTGATGAACCGCGAGCACAGCCGCGAAGTGATGAAGGAGAGCATCGAAGAGGCGGGACGCCATGTGGTGTTGGAACTGGAACGCTTCCTTAATACCCTGGGTTCTATCGCCGCCGTGACCCCGCTATTGGGTTTGTACGGCACGGTGCTGGGCATGATCAATATCTTTTCCAACATTACCAGTTCCGGGGTGGGCAATCCCGCGGTACTGGCAGGTGGTATTTCCGAGGCCTTGATCACGACGGTGGCCGGTTTGACCGTCGCCATCCCCAGCCTCATTGCCCACCGCTACTTCCAGCGCAAGGTGGACGAGTTGGTTTCCAGCATGGAGCAGGAGGCCCTCAAGATGGTAGAGATCCTCCACGGCGAGCGCGAACAAAACGCCCTTGAAGGCAACGAATTATGAATCTGCGCAAATTTCGCCGTGAGAGTCCCAACATCGATCTTACGCCGTTGATCGATGTGGTGTTCATGTTGCTGATCTTTTTCATGGTGTCCACCACCTTCAAAGATCAGTCTATGATCCGCATTGATCTACCCAAGGCATCGCAGCAGCAGCAAAAGGAACAACAGGGCAAGCCAATCGACTTGACCATCGATGCCCAAGGTAATTTCTACGTAAACGATAGGCGCTTGGTGAATACCCAGATTGAAACACTGAAACGGGCGCTGAAGAGCATGATAGGTGAAGGGGAGCACCCGCCACTGATCATCAGTGCTGACGGCAGGACACCGCATCAGGCGGTAGTCACCGCCATGGACGCGGCACGCCAGGTCGGATTGGTGCATTTATCCATCGCGACCAAGAATACCTCGAAAGGTCAGCGCTAAGATCATGGCCACGAGCCAAACCCAAGAGACGCGCCGCCTTTACGCGCGTCTGTTGCGATACAGTCTGCCGCATTGGAAGGCGTTCGTTTTATCGGTGTTGGCGATGATGGTGTTCGCCGCGACCAATACCGGCTTCGCCGCCCTGATGAAGCCGATGATCGACGGCAGCTTCGTCGCCAAAGATCCCACCGTCATCCGTTTGGTGCCGCTGTTGATTGTCGGTCTGTTTTTGGCGCGCGGCGTGGCAAATTTCATCTCGTCATATTGCATGAGCTGGGTAGGGCGTGAGGTGATACTCGAATTGCGCCGCGCCATGTTTGCAAAGCTGTTGTGCCTACCGAGCCGTTTTTACGACAAGATCGCCTCGGGCGAACTGCTCTCCAAATTGATCTATGACGTGGAACAGGTCAATCAGGCGGCCACCAATGCCTTGGCCAACGTGGTGAAGGACGGTTTCAGCATCGTCGGCTTGCTGATCTGGATGGCCTATATCAACTGGTTGCTTACGGTAATCTTTATCGTCGCCGGTCCGCCTATCGCCTATTTGATGGCGACGGTCAACAAACGCTTCCGACGCATCAGCGGTCGTATCCAGAATTCCATGGCCGACGTGACGGCGGTGAGCGAGGAGGCCATCAGCGGTCATCGTGTGGTCAAGATTTTCGGCGGCGAGTCTTATGAGGAACAGCGATTCGCACACATCAACAATACCAACCGCAAACTCAATATGAAGATGGTGGCGGTGAGCGCCGCCAGCGTCGGCACCATCGAGCTTATCGCCGCCAGCGCCCTGGCGGGGATCATCTATCTGGCGACACTGCCGTCGGTGTTGCAATCCGTTACCATAGGCAGCTTCATGTCGTTCGTGGTGGCCATGATGCTGTTGATGCCGTCCATCAAGCGGCTAATGACGGTGATGCCCATGGTACAGCGCGGTGTGGCCGCTGCTGAAAGCATTTTCGGTTTACTGGATAACGACGCCGAGCCGGACAACGGGACAGCGAAAATCCCCCGCGCCCGTGGCAAGGTGGTGTTCGACAAAGTCAGTTTCGCTTACGACAGTAACAAAGGTGAGGTGTTGAAAGATATTGATCTCACCATAGAACCGGGACAGTGCGTAGCGCTGGTGGGGCGCTCCGGCAGTGGTAAATCCACATTGGTTAGCCTGTTGCCGCGTTTCTACGAGGTGAGCAGCGGCGCCGTGTTGTTGGACGACCGGGATATCCGCGAGCTGCGGCTGGCCAATCTTCGCGAGCAGATCGCCTGGGTAGGCCAGGACGTGGTGTTATTCAACGATACCATCGCCCATAACATTGCCTACGGTGCCTTGGGCACCGTCAGCGAATCGGAGATCGTACGCGCCGCCGAGGCGGCCCATGCCATGGAGTTCATCGCCAAACTTCCCGATGGTCTACACACTATGGTGGGGGAAAACGGGGTGCTGTTATCAGGCGGCCAACGGCAGCGACTGGCAATCGCCCGTGCATTGCTCAAGGATGCACCGGTGCTGATCTTGGATGAGGCGACGTCGGCCTTGGATACCGAATCGGAACGGCATATCCAGGCGGCCCTGGCCGAGGTCATGCGCCACCGCACTACATTGGTCATCGCCCATCGGCTCTCCACTATCGAAAACGCCGATCTGATTGTGGTGCTGGACCGCGGGCGGGTCGTGGAATGGGGCAAGCATGGCGATCTGCTGGCCAAGAACGGGCATTACGCCGGCCTTTATCAGATGCAGTTTCATGGGGCCGCCGCGACGGGCGGGAAACCCTCCTCGTCGTTCGTTCATCATGGGTGATCGGCGCGGGATTGAGCACATGGCGGATTGAGAGGTTCGGCGTGTGGCTTGAGTCATTATGGTACGGTTCAAATCCCCTTAGCCTTGTATTACTACCCCTTAGCGGCTTGTTTCGCTTGGTGGCCGGTGCGCGGCGTTTTGCTTACAAGCGCGGGCTGTTGCGCAGTTATAAACTGCCCGTGCCGGTGATTGTGGTTGGCAATATCACTGTGGGTGGTACCGGTAAGACACCCTTGGTGATATGGCTGGTGGAAGCTCTGCGTGAGGCGGGTTACCACCCCGGGGTAGTGAGTCGTGGTTATGGCGGTAATGCTCAGGCTTGGCCGCAGTCGGTCGGTGCCGACAGCGACCCTGCCGTGGTGGGTGACGAACCTGTGTTGATCGCCCAGCGTGCCGGATGCCCGGTGGCGGTGGCGCCGCGTAGGGTGGCGGCGGCGCAACGGTTGATAGAGGTCCATCACTGCGATGTGATCGTAAGCGATGACGGCCTTCAGCATTATGCCTTGCGTCGC
This sequence comes from uncultured Chromatiaceae bacterium, assembly GCA_964458405.1. Lineage (GTDB taxonomy): Bacteria > Pseudomonadota > Gammaproteobacteria > DRLM01 > DRLM01 > JARRQJ01. The sequence continues at coordinate 3,810 of CAYWIQ010000050.1, read as the reverse complement.
AATGTCGAGATCGCGGTGATCGACGGTCAACGCCGTTTAGGTAATGGTCATAGTTTGCCGGCCGGGCCATTGCGGGAGAGTGCGGCGCGGTTGCGCAAGGTTGATCTAATCGTTATTAACGGTGAATCCAAGGCGGATGAATGTGAAATGCGTTTAGAAGGTGAGACGGCGCGCTCACTTTGCGATGCGGCGCACAGCCGTGATCTAACCGCTTGGCGCGGAGGGGTCGTTCATGGGGTGGCGGGTATCGGCAATCCCGGACGATTCTTCGATCATTTGCGTGGTAACGGCCTGCAGGTGGAGGAACATCCGTTCGCCGATCACCATCGCTACCAACCAGCGGAGCTGGATTTTCCCGATGAACGCGAGGTAATCATGACCGAAAAGGATGCGGTAAAATACCGGGGTTTTGCCGGTGCCCGCCATTGGTATGTGCCGGTGACCGCGTGCTTCGCCGCCGATTGTCAACGGCGTATTGAGGATGTTCTGCGTAATAGTTTACCGCGGATCACCGCCAAATAATGACGTTAAATGCGCTACAATTAGCCGTCTGCTAGAACGGCTGGCGTGGTGCGCCTCATACGGCGCCTATACTGTTAACAGGAGTGATCATGGATAAGAAGTTACTCGATATTTTAGTGTGTCCTATCTGCAAGGGACCGCTGGTCTATCGCAAGGCGGCCAATGAGCTGATTTGCAAAGGCGATCGCTTGGCCTATCCGATTCGTGATGATATACCCATCATGCTCGAGGAAGAGGCGCGGGAATTACCCGCCGAAGAGGAAGTGGAGTGACGCCATTCAAGGTGATCATTCCGGCGCGTTATGGCGCCACTCGTTTGCCGGGGAAGCCGCTGCGCGTGCTTGCCGGTAAACCGATGATACAGCATGTATTCGAGCGCGCCATGGAGAGCGGGGCGGAGGAGGTGGTGATCGCCACCGATGACCATCGGATTTGCAGTGCTGCGGAGCATTTCGGCGCCCGGGTTTGCATGACATCAGCACAGCATCGTTCCGGCACCGAACGCCTATCCGAAGTGGCTGCCATCCTCGATTACCCGGCGGAAACCATTGCGGTCAATCTACAGGGGGACGAACCACTGTTGCCGCCGACACTGATTAGGCAAGTCGCCCAAGATCTCGCAGAACATCGCGAGGCCAGTATTGCTACGCTCTGCACCCCCTTGACTCATACCACGCAATTAACCGACCCCAATGTGGTCAAGGTGGTTATGGATCACGCGGGTTTTGCCTTATATTTCAGCCGGGCAGCTATTCCCTGGGATAGAGATGGATTTGCCTCAAATGCCGTGCAGGTCGAGCAAAAAACCGATTATTTTCGGCATATTGGTTTATATGCTTACCGGTGTGGGTTTTTGAGCGAATACATCGCGAAACCCCCTTGTCGGCCGGAACAGTTGGAGGCATTGGAACAGCTGAGGGCGTTGTGGCACGGGTATCGAATACATGTCGCCTTGGCTTTGGAAGTACCGGAGGCGGGGGTGGACGCGGAGGCTGATTTGTTACGCGTAGAGAAACATTTGTTAAGCCGAGCGCCTAAGGCTTAAGTCAGATCCATGAGGTCCAGATCCAACAGAGCCGGATTCAATGCGTTGCCGTCACGATCGAACAAAGGAATAGTGGTGGTCGTCGGTACGCGGCGGTGGGCTTCACCGTGCTGATCGGCCTGAATCACGGTGTGCCTTTCGCAATCCCTCAACACCAAGGTGGGTCCATCCTCTAGCACTTCAATGATTTCCCATTGTGAACCTTGGTGTCTTACCTTGAGTCCAATGAGATCGCGAAGGTGTTCAACCCGAATAGATTGTTTGTCGAGCTCTTTCATGACCTAAGTATATCGACCGTAACGATTCAAACAATAGCTGGATTTAATATTAAGCGAATATGATATGGAATAGTGACGGTGTAAGCGGGCGATAAAGATTTTCTTTGTCGGTGCGGGCAGTAAAGAAGTTGGTATGTAAGTTACTAAACTCTAAGGCGTATAAAGGTCATTTCCAAAACTCTACCCAAACCCCAACAATATTTTTTCACTTTCCCTAAAACCTATCCTCGATTATACAGTACGTGCCAATCGTCCTTTTGTCCTTGTAACCGAGTAGTGATTGCGAATCACGGCCTCGGTTTTATAGAGTCCGTAGGAGTTTGGTAAGAAGGCCGGTAACTCCCTCTCGAGATTCAGTCTGTCCAGTTCCTGGCCTCCTTGAACACTAGTTTCAATGTATCCCGGTGAACATATGTACCATTATGGTTGATAAGCCCTTCGGCTGATGGCCGGGGGCCACTTATCCTAATTGCTAATATAATCGTTTTAATGAATTTTTGCTGAATGCTTGCTAAATGGATTACTATGGTGCCTCTCTATCAATAATTGGTTGATAGTTAGGGTTGTATTTGTAAATTCAAATTGTTACGTTTGATTAGTTGGAATGCCTAATGCGGTCTGTCTAAATCAACAGGGTGCTAAACCAGGGGTTCTAAGAAGCAATGGGGGAAGGGCGCGCTGCCTGGTCGCTAGCTATTCTGCATAGAACATAGGAGACAGTTTTTTAGCGGCCCTTTTATAGTAGATGGCCCAGAACAAGAAGAATTGTAGCATGAATAGAATCAATATCGTTCATACAAATATAAATGAGCATGCTCCCGTCGTTAGTGAGCTGATCATATTGCTTGTAGATTCTCTAGAACAAATTGGTTTTACCGTTTCTCAAACGACGAATCTTTTTGAGCCCGAAATGCTGAATATTATAATTGGGCATGTCGCGTTCGTGCCCGAAGAAAACTACGAATATATCAAGCGCGCTGGTTTCCCTTTTATTGTGTTTCAGCTCGAGGCACTTGATGAGCGAGAGGGATACGCAAAAAAATATCCTAAGTATATTGAGTTCCTCGGGCATGCAAAGCAAGTCTGGGACTATTCTCTTACTAATACGAAGTTTCTTGCTGAGCGCGGCTTTAGTAATGTTCGGCATATTCCAATCGGTTATTCCAAGGCTTTGGAGAAGATTCAACATAGAGAAAAGGATGTTGATATTCTTTTCTACGGATCGATGAACGAGCGTCGCAGAAATATACTGCTGGGGTTTCGTGATCGAAGGGTGAATGTTCAAGCGCTTTTTAGCGTTTATGGTTCAGCGAGAGACGAAATGATTGCCCGGAGCAAGATAGTGCTGAATCTCCACCAATTTGAGACCAGCCAACTAGAGGAGCCGCGAATTTCGTATTTACTAAACAATCGCTGTTTCGTATTGTCCGAGACGGCGGATCACAATCCATACGGAGATGGTGTGATCTTTAGTGATTACGACAAGCTGGTAGACTGTGGTTTATCCTATCTAGAACCGAATATGGAGCTCGAAAGAAACCGCGTTGCAAACGCCGGATATGCGGCGTTAAAGCGTATACCAACTACGGAGCGTATTCGATCTGCGCTTGAGGAAATGTACGATATTGGATGAATGGCGGGTGCTCTCGAATCTACTCTCCTAACTCATAACGGAATTGGTATCAGACGTTTTATTACGTTCGATTCGAATCTATCGAGGCTCGGCGAGTTTGCGGGTGTTTGCAAAAGATTGAACGACCGCATTCCATAAAAATAACAAATCCTGCATCTCCTGTGCGCCAAACCGATAGTGAAGGTGATGCGTTGTTTTCTGAAACTAGGGCGGCAAGAAGCGAATCAATGTTGCTTTAAGAAAAGCTCGAAAAAGCGTTGATATGGGCCCACGTCAGACCGGTTTCGATGCCGCCGTCGTTCTGGGCGATCCGGCCTATTACCGCCGCTTCG
>CAYWIQ010000049.1:0-10285 GCA_964458405.1 uncultured Chromatiaceae bacterium | reverse complement strand
CCAAGAACGCAAAACCACGCTGAATGTCGCGAGATGTCATGCATGGGCCACACCCCTATAATGCAAGGTTGTTGAATGAACCAGTGACGATCACCACATGCTGAATGCGCTACTCGAGAAATTTCAGGCGTCCTCGGGGGTATCCTTAAACTTTCCGGGGATATTGAATCAAAGATTGAGGGTGTCCTATCTGTCGCCAGTGATGGTAAGAGCCAAGTGGGCGAGGCAGAAAGAATTGTCAAAGAAATACGTAGTGGCGCACGTAACGTAATTGATGCGGTTAAGTCAATTCTTTGAGTTCGCTAAATCCGCGCCGCTTTAAAATATCCTAAAATCTAAAATAATGATGCGCTTGCTTGAGCTGGGTACGCAGCGGCTATATTTCTTTAGCAAGAACCAGCCGCAATCTATCAAACTGCAGCCACTTACCCTACTAGAGTTATCGTAACTGTCATCATTCACCCCTTACAAATGAAATAACTCCTTATTTTTGGTGATCAATGTCCCCGTATGGCCGAAAGCAGTCTAGTGCAATGAAATTTATCGGATCAGAGTTTTCACTACCGACCTCGCAAACACCCTAACTCAACATATCCGCGGCAACGGATCGCTGCTTAACCAATCCACCAAGCGATTACCGCCGAAGGCGGTCTCCATCTCCACGAAGCGCTGTTCGTCGGCTCGCACCTCGCCGATGATGGCGGCATCCTGCCCCAAGGGGTGACGGCGCATCACCGCCACCAGATCATCGGCATATTGCGGAGGACACACCGCCACCAGTTTGCCTTCGTTAGCAATGTATAAGGGATCAAGGCCCAGGAAATCGCAGGCGGCGCTCACTGCGGGGCGCAGCGGGATGGCGCGCTCACGGATGAGCATACCCACGTTGGACTGGCGCGCCCATTCGTTGAGCACCGCGGCCAAGCCGCCGCGGGTGGGGTCGCGCAGGCAATGGATGTCCGGCGTCACATCTATCATGGCCGCCACCAGTTCGTGGAGGGCCGCGCTGTCGGAGCACAGTTCGGTCTCGAACTCCAGGTTTTCTCGCTGGGAGAGGATGGCCACGCCGTGGTCGCCGAGGGTTCCGCTGAGAATGATCTTGTCGCCAGGTTGCGCGCAGTCGGCACTGATATTCACACCGGGCGGCACGCTGCCCACACCGGTGGTGTTGATGAATACCCCGTCGCCCTTGCCGCGCTCCACCACCTTGGTATCACCGGTGACCACCGCCACCCCCGCGGCGCGCGCCGCCGCTGCCATGGAATCCACAATACGGCGCAAGTCCGCCAGGGGAAAGCCCTCTTCGATGATGAAGCCCGCCGTCAGATACAGCGGCCGTGCCCCGGCCATGGCGATGTCGTTGACGGTGCCGTGCACCGCCAGACCGCCGATGTCACCGCCGCGGACGAACAGCGGCGACACCACGAAGCTGTCGGTGGTCAGCACCAGCCTTCCGGGCGGCGGTACGAAGGCCGCCTGATCGTTCATGGCGCGCAGCCAGTCGTTGTCGAAGGCGGCGGCGAACAGCTCCTCAATCAATTGCGCCGTGGCGCGGCCGCCGCTGCCGTGGCTGAGCTCGATGCGGCCGCGGGTGAAGTTCAGGGGGGGGAAGAAGTCTTGGTGTCTTTTCATGTCGAGAGTAGTACTACACCGAAAATGCGCAAAATGAATATCTTGAGTCCCTTCTCCCTCCGGGATTTATGCCCTTTAGGGTGGAAGGACAGGAGAAGGGAGAGATATAAACTCCCCTCACCCCAGCCCTCTCCCGGAGGGAGAGGGGATATATGCAATTCATGTCGTCGCTTGAGCCGTTTTTCGGTCGGCAAAGCGGCCGTAGCGGTAGTGGGCGGCGCAGGCCCCTTCCGATGACACCATACACGACCCCAAGGGATTGTCAGGCGTACATACCATGGCGAATACCTTGCACTGCTCGGGGCGCTTGGCGCCGCGCAACACCGCGGCGCACTCGCAGGCCTTATGATCGGGGATAGATTCGATTTGCACGGCGAATCTTTGCTCGGCATCGAAGTCGGCAAACTCGGCACGCAGCTTCAAGGCGCTGCGGGGCAGGCTACCCAGGCCGCGCCACTCGAATGTATCGCGAAGTTCGAATACCTCCGCCATCAGCGCCTGGGCCTTTTGATTGCCGTCGCGGGATACTACCCGGCTGTATTCGTTTTCCAACTCGGCGCGGCCGTCGTTGAGCTGGCGGATCAATTGGCGGATGGCTTGCAAGATATCCAAGGGTTCGAAGCCGGTGATCACCACCGGATAACCGTCATCACGGGCGAAGCGTTCGAAGGGGCGGCTGCCGATCACGGTGCTGACGTGGCCGGGACCGACGAAGCCGTCGACATGGATCGCCTGCTCCGCCGGGGTATCGAGGATGCCCGCCATGGCCGCCGGGGTGAGGACGTGATTGCACAACACCGTGAAGTTGTTGAGGCCCAGGCGTTGCGCCTCCTTGATCGCCACCGCGGTGGGCGGGGTGGTGGTCTCGAAGCCAATGGCGAAGAACACCACGTCACGGTCGGGATGCGCCCGGGCGATCTTCAATGCATCCAAGGTCGAATAGATCATGCGCACATCGGCGCCCGTTGCCCGGGCCTTCATCAAGGTGGCGCCGTTTTTACCCGGCACCCGCAGCATATCGCCGTAGCTGCACAGCATCACCTCGGGACGGCGCGCCAAGTCGATAGCCAGTTCGATGCGCCCGCTGGGCAGCACGCACACCGGACAACCGGGGCCGTGGATCATCTCCACATTGTCCGGCAACAATCGCTCTAAACCGTAACGGGCCAGGGTATGGGTATGGCCGCCGCAAAACTCCATGAGCCGGTAGCCACGGTGCTCATCGACCTCAGCGGCGATTGCCGCGGCAAGCCGACGCGCCAGGTCACCGTCGCGAAAGGCCTCCAGGTATTTCATTGCCGCGTCACCCCGGCGGCGAACAGTCGCAAAGTGCGCTCCGCCTCCAGCGGGTCGAGCTTGCGCAGGGCGTAACCCACGTGGACGATCACCCACTCGCCCACTGCGCACTCGTCTAGCAACGCAATGGAGATTTCCTTGCTGACGCCGCCCATGTCGACGCGGGCGAGATCGCCGTCGCGCAGTTCGGTGATCAAGGCTGGAATCGCCAGGCACATTTCAGACCGTCTCTTCGTTTTGCTCAGCCAACATCATACACCCCAGCCAGGCCTGACCCAGGCTCAAGCCGCCGTCGTTGGGCGGTACTCGCCGCGCTTGGTGGACGGCGAGGCCTGCCGCCCGCAGTTGGGTAATCAAACCCCGGCGCAAAATACCGTTCACGAAACAACCGCCGTTCAACACCACGTCGTGCACAGCCTCGCGCCGCGCCGCCTCTTGCACCCATTGGCTCAAAGCCGCCGCCAGGGTGGCGTGAAACAGCGCGGCGCCGTGGCCGAGGTCGCGTTCGCGGGTGAGACGATCGAGCAACGGCAACAGATCGACGACGCCGTTCGACTCCAGTCGATAACCGTCCGGGTCGGGCGCCACCGCGCCGTGACGCAAGGCCAATACCTCCAACTGCATGGCGGCCTGGCCCTCGTGACTGTTGTGGGTTGTGATACCCAGCAAGCCGGCGGCGGCATCGAACCAGCGGCCGGCGCTGCTGGTGAAGGGCGCGTTGAAGTTTTTATCCAACATCTCCGCCACCGTCGCCGCGGCGGGTTGCGAAATGCGGCGGATCTCGGCGGCGCGGCCCAGGGAGTGCAGGGCGCTGGCCGCCATGCGCCACGGTTCCCGCGCCGCGCGGTCGCCGCCGGGCAGCGCCAGTTGCCGCAGATGGCCCAAGCGCCGGTAGTGCGCAGCCTCCACCCACATCAGTTCGCCGCCCCACAGACCATGGTCATCACCCAGACCAAAGCCGTCCAGCACCACGCCCAATACCGGCCCCTCCAAACCATGTTCCGCCATTACCGCCGCGACATGGGCATGGTGATGCTGCACGGCCAAACACGGCAGGCCGCGCTCGGCGGCGATGCGCCGCGCCAAGCGGGAGGTGAAGAAATCGGAATGACGGTCGTGGACCACGCAACGGGGCGCGCTATCCAATGTCTCCAGCCATCGGTTGAGGGTGTCCTCCAGGGCGCGGCAGGCGGCGCCGTTGTCCAGGTCGCCGTTGTGCTGCGAGACATAGGCTTGATCGCCGGCGGTGATACAGAAGGTGTTCTTGAGATCGCCGCCCACGGCCAGTACCGATGGCGCGGGGCGCGGCAATGATATGGATTGGGGAACGAATCCGCGGCCGCGGCGGATGAATAACAGTGCATTACTATCCTCTTGAACTACGCTGTCGTCGCAGCGCTGAGCGATATCACGATCGTGAGTCACGAAGCCGTCGGCAATACCATGAAGACGAGCGAAGGCTTCACTGTTGTCGATCACCAACGGCTCGCCGCCCACGTTGGCGGAGGTGCACACCAACACCAAGTCCTGCGCCTGTTGCAACCACGCTACGCCGGTGGGACAACCCGCGGCCTCGTGGAACAACAGATAATGCAACGGCGTGTAGGGCAGCATCACGCCGAGATGAGCGACGCTCGGCGCGACGCCGGCTAATTCAGTATCGCAGGCCGACACCTTGTCCAGCAATACGATGGGGCGCGCAGCCGATTCCAACAATCGTTTCTGTTCCGGCTCACAACCCAGCCATGACGACAACGAGGCGGCATTGGCGGCCATCACCGCCAACGGCTTGGCTTCACGCCCCTTGCGCGCCCGCAATCGCGCCACCGCCGCGGCGTTGCGGGCATCGCACAGCAGATGAACCCCCCCCAGCCCCTTGAGCGCGATGATGTCGCCGGCGCGCAGCGCCGTCACGGCCGCGGCGACAACATCGATCGGCTCCACGACTTCACCGCTGCCGTCGTGATAAGCCAAACGCGGCCCGCAGGCGGGACAGGCGTTGGCCTGGGCGTGAAAGCGCCGCTCGCCGGGATCCTGATATTCGCGTCGGCACATCGGACATTGCTCGAACGCCGCCATGGTGGTGTTGCAGCGATCGAAGGGCAGTGCACGAGTGATAGTGAAGCGCGGCCCGCAATGAATACAATTGATAAAGGGGTAGCGATAGCGGCGATTGTTGGGATCGAATAATTCGGCCAGGCAAGCGGGGCAGATCGCCGTATCGTCGGCTACCGCGGTCATCGGCGTATCCTCGCGGCTGGCGGCGATGAAAAACGGCGGCGGCGCGGTTTGCGTTGCAAGGTCGGTCTGTTCGACGGCAAGCAGCCGGGCTTGGGGCGGCGCCTCGTTTCGCAGCCGTGCGGCGAAAGAACGCAACGCCCTAACATCGCCTTGCAACTCGACCTCAACCCCTCCGCCGCAGTTGACTACCCAGCCTTGCAGGCCCAGTTCGGTGGCCAATCTATAGACATAGGGTCTGAAACCCACACCCTGCACCTGGCCGCGCACCAGGAGTCGGCGGCGTTGGATTTCCATGGATGGAGATTGGCTAGTAACTATCATGTGATGGCACCGGTCGAATCCCCTTCACTCTACTCCTATTCCAAAGTGGGAGGGAACGCCGGTGAGGCAATTAGCGATGCTACGCTAAGCTCAGGTCGCCACCAATTCGGTAATCCGCACGGAATCGGCGTGCAGCATGGTAAGCGGTTGCGCCCCGCAGCGTGGGCAGGGCTGGTGGTGATCCGCTATGGTGACTTCACTGAGACAGACCGGGCAAAGCGCCTGACCCGGACCGGCGACGATATCCAGTACCGCGTCCTCGGCGATGCTGTCGCGGGCGGCGCTCTCGAAATTAAAGCGCAGGGCCTCGCATTCCGCGGCGTTGAGCGCGGCGGTCTCCACCCGCACCCGGCTTATCCGCGTCAGGCGGCGCGCCTGGGCCTCGTCTTCGATTTGCTTGAGAATCCGCTGCGCCAAACCCCATTCATGCATGGCTGCCGTCGCCGGAGACCGGGGGATCCAAACGCGCCCAAATTCTGCGCTTCGAGAGGTACAGTAAAATGGTCATCACCACCAGGTAGGCCAGGACGTAGTAACCCAGGTGATGGCGTTCCGCGGCATGGGGGTCCGCTGCCCAATTCAAGAACGCCGCCGCGTCTTTGGCCTGTTGTTGCAGCGGTGCGCGTTGTGCGGCGTCGGTGGCGCTGCTGTAATTCAAGACATCCGGCATCTTGATGCCGTGGAACATGCGATTGTCCACGCTGCCGTCCGGTTTCTGATAAAAGCCGGTCAAGAGATCGTAAATGTAAGCGGGACCGCCTTCGCGAGCATTGGCCATCAACGACAGGTCGGGGGGCACCACACCGAAGCCTTCCTTCAGCATGCCCGGCGACATAGCGCTCTTCAGTGTAGCCTTGGGGCTGTTGCCGCCTCTCAGGGTATCCAATTCCTTGGCACTGAATCCCAACTCGGCCAGAGTGCTATAGTGGATGTATTTCAAACTATGGCAGTTCATGCATACATTGGCGATCACCTGTGCGCCGCGGCGCACCGCTGCCGGATCGTGGGGAATCGCGACATCCGTTACTTCAGCGGCATTGCTCCATGATTGACCAATGATGCTGACGAATAATGTGACTAGACCCAAGCCGACCCGCTTCATTTGCCGCCACCTGTCTTTGCATCCTCGGAGGCCAGAATAGCCTGTAATGCCGGCGGCAGGCCCTTCTTGCGCAGCCACATCTCCTCCTTCTTGGACAGGAAGGGTAACAGCAGGAAGATGGCGAAATAGATAAAGGTGGCCTCGCGGCCCACGATAAGCAGGGTCCCGCCGGGGGGGTGGGCGCCCACATAGCTTAGTACCGCCACGTCGACGACGAACAGGTAGAACGCGATGCGATAGACGGGACGGAAACGCGCGCCGCCGGGCAGTTTGGAACGATCGAGATAGGGCATGGCGGCGAAAATCATGATGGACATCACCATGGCCACCACGCCGCCCAACTTATCTGGGATGGAGCGTAGGATGGCGTAAAAGGGCAGGAAATACCACTCCGGCTCGATATGGGCCGGCGTCTGCAACGGATTGGCGGGAATATTATTTGTCGCCTCCAAGAAAAAATCAGGTTTGAAAAATACGAAGCCGCTATACACGATGAGGAACACTCCCAGCCCGTAGAAATCCTTGCTGGTGAAATAGGGGTGGAACGGGATATTGTCCTTGTCGGCCAGATTGATTCCGGAGGGATTACTACTCTTGACGTAGTGCAGCGCCACCAGGTGGATAAACACCATGCCGAGGATGAGGAACGGCACCAGATAGTGCAAGGCGAAAAAGCGGTTGAGGGTGGCGTCGCCGACCACGAAATCGCCGCGCAGCCACATCACAAGATCGTTGCCTATAAATGGCGTGGCGCGGAACAGGCTGGTGATGACCTGGGCGCCCCAGTAGGACATCTGCCCCCAGGGCAGGAGATAGCCCATAAAGGCGGTGGCCATCAGCAACAGCAGCAACACCTGGCCGCTCCACCACATCAGTTCCCGCGGGGCGCGGTAGGAGCCGTAATAGAGGGTACGCGCCATATGAATATAGATAACAATAAAAAACGCGGAGGCGCCGACGGCGTGCAGGTAGCGCAATAACCAACCGTAATTGACGTCGCGCATGATGTTTTGCACGGAATCGAAGGCCAGATGGACGTCCGGCTTGTAATGCATGGCAAGGAACACCCCGCTGGCGATCTGCAACACCAGGATGAAGCCGGCGAGAAAGCCGAAATTCCACCAATAGCTGAGATTGCGCGGCGTGGGGTAATCGGTAAGTTCATGCTTGATGAACGCGGTCAGGGGGAAGCGCTGATCTATCCATGCGATGACGCGATTGGCCATTACCGACTCCTTTTTCAACCTATAATGATTTTATCGTCGGAAACGAACTTATAGGGGGGCACGTCAAGATTACGGGGTGCCGGCCCCGACATGATTCTCCCGCTGTTATCATAGACACTGCCATGGCAAGGACATAACCAGCCGCTCTGGGTCTTGTTGGGCACACAACCCAGATGGGTGCATATCCCGATCACCACCAGCCAGTCGGGCTTCTTTACCCGCGCCGAATCAGGCTGCGGATCTTTACCGCCGTCCGATTTCTCCATAGTGGTGACCTCTTCCGCCGTGCGATGAAACAGGAATATCGGTTCGCCGCGCCACGCTACGGTATGTACTGCACCGGGAGCGATACCATGCAAATCGACGGTGGTAACCGCCTCGGATTTAACAGAGCTGGTTGGGTTCATGCTGTTGACAAACGGCCAACATGCCCCCGCCGCGCCCGCAACACCGAGTATGGTAGTCGAGGTAATTAAAAAATCGCGCCGTTCCGGATCGTCAATCTTGTCTTTTTCCGACATCGTAAATTTCCTGTCCGTTAATCAAACCTGTTGCGCGGAGCCGTTGCTGCCACAAGCTTATGACGCCGCCATTGTGGCGGTGCCAGCTATATATCCTGCACCGATCATTGATATTTTAAAACGAGGCAAAATCTGCGCCATCATAACTATGGCAGGCATTATGATAGAGATCCCTCTGTCTGTCAGCGCCCTGGAAAAAATCAGCAGGAAAAATCCGCAACAACGCGAAAGAATTATAGATCACATCTCCCAATTTCCAAGTCAATATAACAAGAGCGTATGAATAACACATGAAAGAGTTCCCATATTGACCACGGGTTAAGGATCCACAGTCGCTGTACGCACCAAAATATCGTCAATCGCTACCTCATGCATTGCATTGAAGCATACTGGCGGAAAGAATTATGGTTGGTTATCCCCGGCATTGATAGCCATGACGGAATATATCTTTCCCCCACCTTAGATATTAGTAATTCCTAGCGCAGAAGTCATGTATTAATTTTCCTGCGCAAACGGATTCCATGATGCCCAGCATACTTGCTTTGAATGACGGATTGCGGATATGTGGCTTTGTAATCCTGGCCACCTGGCAATGGCAGGCGCGGGCTCGGCCTACGCTATAAATTTAAGTCTATCCGCAATTATCTATTCGGCAATCTAGGCAACAACTTTAGGCGTATAGGTTGGCTAATGGTACGCCCACCCCATGTGCCACCAGGTTTAGCTTGATAATTCCCGATCTCTTATTGGATGCCAAAGCGGCCAAGCGAGAAGAACTTTCGTCAGTCCCAGCGCGGATCGCGGACCTGGATCATCCCTTGGGAGATACGAACGGGAAAGGTAGTCACGGCCTCATAGGCCGGGGGTGCGGTAACCGCGCCCGTCCTGATGCAAAAGCGTGCGCCATGGCGGGGGCAAATGATCTCGTCGCCCTCCAGTTTGGCATCATCCAGCGGGGCATAGTCGTGGGTACAGACATCTTCGATGGCGTAATACTCGCCGTTCAGATTGAACACCGCAATCTGTACGTCATCGATCTCTACAATACGCCGCTCACCCGGCTGCATGTCTTCCAGCTTGGCGACTGTCACCCAATCCGACATAGGGCAAGCGTCTCCGATGAGTACTCGTTAGCAGCTAAGATGGGGGCGAATACCACCAACGTCATATCAATCCCGCCTGTAGTTTGGCGGCTTCCGTCATGCGGCTCTGATCCCAAGGGGGTTCGAATACCAACTCGACGTTGGCTTCGCTGACGTTGGGTATGCTTTTGATCTTGTTGGCGACATCCTGTTGCAGGATGGCGCCCATCCCGCATCCCGGCGCGGTCAGCGTCATCTTGATATCGACGCGGTTTCCGCCCTCGGGCAGCGCCGAGATGTTGCAGTCGTAGATCAAACCCAACTCCACGATGTTGATAGGGATCTCCGGATCATAGCAAGTCGCCAACTGCTTCCAGATCAATTGTTCATCCACGACACCGTCCGCGCCAGCCATAGCTTCATCAAATTCTTGCGGGGCGGGTGCCTTACCCAAGGCATCAGCGTCTTTGCCATCGATCCGCACTAGGCTGCCTTCCACATAACAGGTGTAGCTGCCGCCCAGCGACTGAGTAACGGTCACCTGCTGACCCTCTGGCAAGGTAATAGGTGTCCCCGCCGGGATCAGTACGGCGGGACAATCCCGCGACAGCGCTACGATTTCATTAGACTGCATATGCGCATCACTCCGTCGATGCGGTGTCCTTGTTGTGCAAGGCCGCCTCCAAAGTATGCCACGCTAATGTTGCGCATTTGACCCGCGACGGATAGTCACGCACTCCGGTCAGCACACTGAGCTTGCCCAGTTCGGGTCCCTGGGTTGCGTCGCCGTCTTCGGTGAGCACGGCATGGAATTTGTGGAACAAGGTCTCGACATCGGATACCTTCATACCCTTAAGCCGCTCG
>CAYWIQ010000048.1:0-10312 GCA_964458405.1 uncultured Chromatiaceae bacterium | reverse complement strand
GTTGGTGGACATCACCGGCAACACCCATCGCGCCGAATTCTGCATCGACAAACTGTACTCGCCGGACAGCGCTCAAGGCCGTCTGGGACTGGTGGAATTCCGCGCCTTCGAAATGCCGCCCCACAGCCGCATGAGCTTGGTACAGATGCTGCTGCTGCGCGCCTTGATCGCCCGCTTCTGGCAGACGCCCTATACCAAACCCTTGGTGCGCTGGGGGACGGAACTGCACGATCGTTTTATGCTGCCCCACTACGTGTGGGCCGACCTGCGTGAGGTGGTACAGGAACTCAACGAATGCGGTTACCCCATGCAACTGGATTGGTTCGCCCCGTTCCTGGAATTCCGTTTTCCCCACTACGGCACCGTGACGGTACAAGATATTCAATTGGAACTGCGCATGGCGTTGGAGCCTTGGCATGTGCTGGGCGAGGAAGTGACCAATGTCGGCACCGCGCGCTTCGTCGATTCTTCGGTGGAACGGCTGCAGGTCAAGCTTTGCGGCCTTACCCCGGGACGCCACATCGTGGCCTGCAACGGCCGCCGCGTGCCGCTGCACGCCACCGGGACCCATGGCGAATATATCGCCGGCGTCCGTTACCGGGCCTGGCAACCGCCCTCGGCGCTGCACCCCAACATCGGCGTCCACGCCCCATTGGTGTTCGACATCATCGACGGCTGGAACGGCCGCGCCGTCGGCGGCTGCACCTACCATGTCGGCCACCCCGGGGGCCGTCACTACGATGTATTTCCGGTCAACGCCTACGAGGCCGAAGCGCGGCGTATCAGTCGCTTTTGGGGCTATGGCCATAGCCCCGGGGTGCTACAGCCTCCGCCCGACCTGGCCCGCCTGGAGCGCTTCTTCGACCAAGGCCATGTTCCGGGTCCCATGGCACCGCCGGCGGAGGAAATGAACCCCGAATACCCCTACACCCTCGATCTGCGCCGCGGACCTGGGCGGGGCTCGCCGCCGCCCCTGTAACGCGATATCCTGGTTTCTTCATCGCAGACGTTATATAGGCATGGTTACGCCGCTAAAAGAATCACTGATCAACCATTACCAACCAGCCGTAACGGGGTATGACGAGATGTGCGCACCGGATGGCACGGTGCGCCCCCACTGGCAATATCTGGCTCGCGCCTGGGCCGCGCTCGGCCCCGGCTTTCTGGAGCAACGCCGCGGCGAGGGCCTCCGTCTGCTGCGGGAAAACGGCGTCACCTACAACGTCTACAACGATCCCCGGGGCGGCCAACGTCCCTGGGCCCTGGATCCCATCCCACTGCTAGTCTCCAGCGAGGAATGGCGCCGTATTGAATCGGGTCTGACCCAACGTGCCGCGGTCCTCAACCTGCTGCTGCGGGATGTCTACGGCCCCCGCGAACTGCTGCGCCGCGGCCTGCTGCCGCCGGAACTGCTCTACGGCCATCCCGGCTTCCTGCGCCCCTGCCATCCGCTGCGGATAGCCAATAGCCACGCTCTACTGTTCTATGCCGCCGATCTGGCTCGGGGCCCGGACGGACAGATGTGGGTACTCAGCGACCGCAGCCAGGCGCCGTCGGGTGCCGGTTACGCCCTGGAAAACCGCATGGTGATGTCACGCATCTTTCCCAGTCTGTACCGCGATGCCCATGCCCATCGCCTGGCCTTGTTCTTCCAGAACCTGCGCGCCAGCCTGGCGGCCCACGCCCCCCGCGGCGATGACGAACCCCGGGTAGTGATCCTCACCCCCGGTCCGCTCAACGAGACCTATTTCGAACACGCCTATCTTGCCAACTACCTGGGCTACAGCCTGGCGCGCGGCGACGACCTCACGGTACGCGACGGCCGGGTGTGGCTGCGTTCCCTAAAGCGCCTGGAGCCGGTGGACGTCATCCTACGCCGCGTCGACGATCACTATTGCGACCCCTTGGAACTCATGCCCGATTCGCGCCTGGGCATTCCAGGCCTGGTGGAGGCCACCCGCCGCGGCACCGTCACCATCGCCAATCCCCTGGGCGTCAGCATACTGGAGAACCCCGCGCTGCATGCCTTCCTGCCGGGCATCGCCAAGCACTTTCTGGGTCAGACGTTGGAACTGCCGTCGGTGGCGACCTGGTGGTGCGGCCAAACCCGTGAGCGCCGTCACGTCATCGCCAACCTGGACCGCATGGTAATCCGCATGACCCATCGCCGCAGCGGCGCCCGCCCGGTTTACGGCTCACTGCTCAGCCGCGAGCAACGCCGTGAGCTGGTGCGCCGTATCCGTGCCCAGCCCTATATGTATGTGGGTCAAGAACAGGTGAGCTTCTCCAGCGTGCCGACATTGGTGGGCGGGCAGATGGCGGCGCGCCCTGCCGTGCTGCGCACCTTCTCGGTGGCGCGGGACGACGGCTACATCGTGATGCCCGGCGGCCTGACCCGGGTCGCCTCCTCGGGGGATAGCTTCATTGTGTCCAATCAGGCCGGCGGTATCGCCAAGGATACCTGGGTCATCGCCTCGGAGCCGGAAAAACAGGCCAGCCTGCTACAGAGCACCGCCGGTGCCGGCGCGGCCCCGTCACTGCACTTGTCGCTGCCACCGGCCACGGCGGATAATCTGTTCTGGTTCGCGCGCTATGCCGAGCGCGCCGAACACAGCATCCGCCTCATGCGCACCGTACTCAACTCCTATTACAGCACCACCGAATACGAAGCCCCCTATAATCAGGCGATGCTGGAAGCCTTGCTCCAGGCCTTGACCCATGCCACGGCTACCTATCCCGGCTTTGTCGGCCCCCACGCCACGGCCACCGTGAATAACCCGGACACCGAACTCGCCTCGCTGATCGCCGATCCCCATCGCGGTGGCAGCGTCGCCTATAATCTCCACGCCATGCTGCAGGCCGCCGACGGTATGCGCAACCTGTTATCCGGCGATACCCTGCGCCTGCTCAACGTCACCCAGGATCAACTAACCAGCTTAGAAACCATCACCCATCAACACCTCACCGAGGCCCGGCAAACGCTCAATCAATTGGTCACGGCGTTGGCGGCCCTATCGGGGATGGTCATGGAAAGTATGTTACGCGGCGAGGCGTGGTTATTCCTGGATATCGGCCGCCGCCTGGAACGCGGCCTGTTATTGGTGGCGCTGTTGCGCGGCACCTTGACCCATATCCGTCCGGCACCGGCGGAAAGCGCCCTGCTGACCGCGGTGTTACGCAGCTGCGAGAGTCTCATGGCCTATCGTCGCGGCTATAGCTCGGCACCGGAATTGACCCCGGCACTGGCGTTGCTTCTGCTGAACGAGACCAATCCGCGCGCACTGGTCTTTCAGCTCGGCGCCTTGGAACGGCACCTGGCGGCGCTGCCGCGCGATACCAATGGCGCGCAACTAAGCGAAGAGGCACGCAGCGTGCTGGAGGCCGCCACTGCGGTACGCCTCAGTGACCTCAATCTATTGGCCGCCGCCGACCCCGATGACAAACTGCGCCCCAACCTGGATCAACTCCTGGTGCGCATCGAGCAACTGCTAAGGCGGGCATCGGACGCCCTGGTAAGCGACTACTTCACCGACTCGCGCGGCCCGCAGCAACTGATCGGCACGGACCCCTCGCCATGAAATATCGCATCATCCATCGCACCCTCTACAGCTATGAAGAGACGGTGACCACCTGCCACAATGAGGCGCGCCTCATTCCCCGTAACCATGGGCACCAGCAGTGCCTCAATGCCAGCCTGACCGTCGACCCGCCGCCGGCGTCACGTAGCGAACGCGAAGACTTCTTCGGCAACCATGTCGCGTATTACGCCATCGACATCCCCCACGATCGCCTGGAAGTGACCGCCACCAGCGAGATAATGCTGGAGCCTGCACCGGGACAACTGCCGCTGGGCAGCGGTATACCTTGGGAGGAATCGCAACGCCGTCTGTATCAAGAGCTCAATCCCGACAATCTCGACGCCCGCCAATACCTGCTGGATTCCCCTATGGTCGCTGCCACGGCCGCTATTAAACGTTACGCGGCGCCGTCGTTCCGCAACAACCGAGCGGTGGCCGAAGTGGTTCACGATCTCATGGCCCGCATCCACCGCGATTTTACCTACGATCCCGGCTTCACCACCATCGCCACGCCGCTTTCGGAGGTATTGGAACATCGCCGCGGCGTATGCCAGGACTTCGCCCATCTGGCCATCGCCTGCCTGCGCAGTCACGGCCTGCCGGCGCGTTATATCTCCGGTTACATAGAGACCCAAGCGCCGCCGGGACAACAAAAACTGCTAGGCGCCGACGCCTCTCACGCCTGGTTCGCGGTCTATGATCCCGACGTCGGCTGGTTGGATTACGACCCCACCAACAATCAGATCCCCATCGACCGCCACATCACCACGGCATGGGGCCGCGACTACTCGGACATCACCCCTATCAAGGGGGTCATCTACGGCGGCGGCCATCATGACACCGAGGTGTCGGTGGACGTGGTCGCCTTGACCAACTCCGCCGCCTGACCGTCGGTCGCTCGGTGGAATAAACGGCCGGAAGTGGCCTTAGAATCTAGCCGAAATTGGCAATCACATATCCCAGCATTTCAAATGTTTTTTCCGTTCGGTTAGACTAGGGCGATTAGCCGTCAAATTATTTATCCACAACCCATGGGTAGTCCTTCCAGCGCTGATATGCCACAGAAACGTCCCATCATCGCCGTAACCGGTTCCGCCGGCGCCGGTACCACGCTGGTACAGCACGCCTTTGCGGACATATTCCGCCGCTTGGATATCAAGGCCGCCAATGTGCACGGCGACGCCTTCTTTCGCCACAATCAAACGGAAATGACCCGGGCCATAGACGCCTCCATCGCCGCCGACAAGCCCATCAGCCATTTCGGCCCGGAGGCCAATCTATTCGCGGAATTGGAGACCCTGTTCCGTGAATACTCGAAAACGGGTAGCGGCACGATCCGTCACTACGCGGTGGATGACGCCGCCGCCGCACAGCACGGCATCCCGGTGGGGGAATTCACCCCGTGGGCACCGCTGCCGACCGATACGGACCTGCTCTTTTACGAAGGGTTGCACGGCGGTGTCGCCGCCGCCACCTGGACGCGGCGCCGCACCAGCCCCGCCCACCGTCCACTGCAATTCCCCGACCGGCGCAAAGGCGACAGCGGCGTGGATGTGTCACGGTACGTGGACCTGCTCATCGGCGTAGTGCCGGCGATCAATCTCGAGTGGATCCAAAAGATTCATCGCGACTGCAGCGGGGGACGATCACAGCGGGAGGAAGCGGCGTCCGCGATCTTGCGTCGCATGAACGATTACATCCACTTCATCGTGCCGCAGTTCTCCATAACCGACATCAATTTTCAACGGGTGCCCATGGTGGACACCTCGAATCCCTTCGGTACCGACCACATCCCCACCGCCGATGAAAGCCTGGTGGTCATCCACTTCCGTGATCCCAAGCGCCACGACTTTCCCATGCTTATGGACGAAATCCCCGGCTCTTTCATGTCCCGTCCCAACACCTTGGTGGCGCCCGGCGGTGCCATGGTCCATGCCTTGGAAGTCATCTGTACGCCCATCATCAGATCGCTGCTCGATAACAACTAACCAAGCGCAGCCGAGCGAGGCCAATTGAGGCTGTGCTATCAGAGCTGTCCGCGCATCGTTAGACCAGTAAAAGGTAGTTAAAAAATGAGGAACGCTCCACTGCCATCATCGCGTGGATGACGACCTTCGAAACCGCGCTATATCCGTTACTCGTGTTGCAGGACAAAGGCCTTTTCCACCGTGAAATTTCCCACGCCGCGGTAAGTGGTCATGGTCCATTTCCTATCATGTAGAAAGTCTGTCATCTCTTGATTCATATGCGGGTTGCCACACAGCATAACGCGGTCATGCTCCGGATCGGCCTCGGGCAATCCCAACTTGGCAAATAGTTCGCCGGAACGAAACAGGTCAGCACCGCGCTGTTGCGTTTCAAACGGCTCGCGGGTCACGGTAGGTAGATAATAGAGACGATCATTGCAGATGGCCTCAATCTCGCGACGGTAGGCCAGCTCGGGAACCGTGCGTACCGTATGGATCAGGATTACCCGCTGGTAGGCCTTGTATACCTCGGGGTCCCGAATCAGGCTCATGAACGGCGCCAATCCGGTACCGGTGGCCAGCAGATAGAGATTGCGGCCCGGTTGCACATAACGCAAGGTCAACGACCCGGTGGTCTTGCTGTTGATCCATACGCCGTCGCCCTCGCGAATATGAGCCAGCCGGCTGGTCAACGGCCCATCCGGCACATGGATGCTGAGAAATTCCAGGTGGTCGGTATCGTTGGTCGAAACAATTGAATAGGCACGGGCAATGAGTTTACCCTCCGGGCGCAGGCCCAGGGTCACGAATTCGCCATTCTCAAATTGGAAGTCCTCGGCACGGGTAGTGGTAAAACTGAAGGTCTTGTCTGACCATTGGCGTATCGAGGTTACGCGTTGTTCAGTATAAGGCACGGTGAATATTCCTCCTTAAGGCTAAGTTCGGCCATTGGCATTTTGGACTCAAGGATTCGGCCCGAGTTCGGGCAGACAACAATATCCCCAAACCGACGGGTGTTCCGCATCCGGATAGAGCGGATATCGAGCCCTTATCCATGAAGGTGCGCAGATATCCTTGCTAAAGGCGCTGGGGAAGCACTCCTCAGCGTCAATTGGAGATGCTGGGCGCCACCTAGAAACCTTAAGGTGCCGAGCATAGCATGGACGATTCCTGTACAGCCCACCGACCACTAATATTATTGGTTATATGTTTATACGATACTGAGCGGCGAGTGTAGTGAACATGGGCGCACAGTTAATGTTGATGACCACCCTCGCCATGCACATGCCCATGGGCTATCTCTTCTTCGCTGGCATCACGCACATCCACAACCTCGATTTCAAACTGCAGTGTCCTGCCTGCCATAGGATGATTGGTGTCGACATCCAAGGTCTTGAAACCGGCCTTGATGACCGTCACTTCCCGCGGACCGTGATCGGTATTCAGCTGTATCACCATACCCGGTTTATAGACTACCTTCTTATTCCCGGGATTAATCACCCGTTTAACAGAGATACGCTGGACTGCATCCTCGCGTCGCAATCCATATGCCTTCTCCGGCGGCAGCGTGACCGTAATGGTATCGCCAGTTTGTTTGCCGGTCAGCGCCTCTTCCAAACCGGGCAACATGCCATCGTGTCCATGCAAGTAAACCACCGGCGGTCCATTACGGGAATCGTCTACGACCGGCTGATCCGCCTCACTCAACCGGTAATGGAATGAAACAACCTTATCCGCGGCGATCAACATGGCATACCTCTCCGTTCACTCGCATGAATTCATATAATTTTGGTGCACGCCGGCACCGTCCGGCATACTCAACTCCGGCTCAACGCTCGGACAACACCCTATAAACCGCTGCGGCGACAATACCGAAAACAAGGTGCGCCGCCAGGGTGACCCAATCCCGGGCTTCTTCGAACCAAGGGAAAACCAAGGTGAATCCATACATATTGACGCCGAACAATATGAAGCCGAACTCGAGGCCAATGAAAATCGAAACACCGAAGCTGCGTCGCACAATGAAACCGGCCAAGATCATGCTGTAGATCACGGACAACGTAAAATGAATCATGCTGGCCACAAACATCGCCGGCCAATCAAATGCAACCTGCATGGGCAAAATCTCCTTGCCCAGAATGATGGCTGCAGCCAGCCGGGCATCGCGAAACATGATGCCCGGTAACGAGTCGAAGAACACCCACCAAAGGATAATCTGGGCCATGGTCGCGATAATGCCGGCGGCAACGCCCGCATAAAGCGCCGCAACCCAGTTAATCGGTATTCTTTTCAACAATGGAATTCGATTCACATCCAGCCTCTGTTTTTTCGACTAAGCGACCGACATACGCGGCATACCCTGCCCTCCCGGGGTATGACTTGATCACGGCTAATTGGATAAAGGGCGCGTCAACGACCCAATGGCGTCAATCAACAAGTTATTTATTATTCCCCAATACCATCATCCGTCCCCCACTCCCAGGTTAAGCGCCCGTTCCACGGGTAAGTCATCCGCTAAGACTTAGCATTACCCGGCTACATAGCTAAAGTTTGCCATACTGCGCCCTTTGTTACCTGAAAAAACCGTCAGGAATGCTAACTTACCCTATCCCAGGCATTTCAGCCGTGAGATATCTCCACCACAGACACAGACAAAGGATTGGAGCCCTCTTCATAGCAATGGCATCGGTATCGGACCGTTGTGGTGGAAACGGCCCCAAAAGTGTTGGTTCGCAACCTTCCTTCCATTGATCACCGACTAATGCAATCTTCACCGGCGACCAGCCCCAATACCAAACCACACGCCGACCATGTGCAACTCCAATAGCCCATTGGGTACGACTAGATGGAAAGCACGATTTAGGCCACCGGCTGCGGCACATTGAAACTACTCTAGGAAAGGCGCCATTCCCGGCGCACAACTTGCGATGTTATCGTCCAATCCTTGGCCTGGATATTATATCCTCAATGAAGAAATAAATCCGCTATTACTGCTTACAAGCGTTCAATTGAACCGACCCATGAATTCCTCAATTGAGAGGCATGGCGCATCCATCATATTCTATCTAAACCATCTGACCATCCCGATCTCAATACCGTCATCGGGACTGCCATCCGAAAGCCCGACAAAGGTGTTGGCGATAATCACATAGTCCAGTGACAACATGCTAAAAAATCCCACATTAAACTCCAACGGCACATCCCCACCCGGTATGGCGGAAGTCTGGCCTAGCAGAGAGGCAAACAAGTTGCTACGGGTAAAACGACGATTGATACCGAAGCCGTACGATACCGTGTTGTCATAATTAATGCCGCTAGGCTCACCTACCCGGGTATATCCGGCCAAGGCGGTCAACGCATAGGCCCCGATCTTTCGTTCCGCGCTTAGCGAGACGCCAACATCCGTCCCCCCGGTACCCAACCCCTTATTTTCATCTCCTGTGGCGAGCTTCAAGTTCAGCCTGCCGTAAAGGGAGGTCACTGCAGGCTCATCAGCCCAAAGACGTCTACCGGCACCCAGAGCAACGTCACCCAAACCCGATTGCGAGGATGAAATTCCATTGCCAGTCACATTGAGATGATATAGTGGGATGGACATAAACATGTCATAGCGTTGACTGACATAACCGATTTCCGGCGTTAAGGAATAGAGTTGATTGTCTATCGACGTACCGAAATCGCCTTCCTTGAAACCCGCCGTTAATGACGCATAAGCATTCCCGGGCTCCGTATCTGCCCGCGCCACAGGCAGCACCGACTCCGCCGTCAAGGCAACAGCCCACCACAACATAAAGGTTGAAACGGCGCGCCGATGGCATCGCCCTTGGCAGTCGGCAAAAGCGAGCATCCCTATTCGCCCGCTAGTTGTTTGTATGCTGCATGCCCCTGATCATGTCGCGGATTTGATCCAGATCCTTATCCATATCACGGGTTCGATCTCGATCCATGGTTCCGCTCGCCACATCTTGCGATAGAGCATGCAGGTTCTCGGAAAGCCGTTGCATAATCTGCGACATTTCACGTTGCCTGTTTTGATCCATAGTACGCAGCTGTTCCATGGTATGGGCGGTTTCTCGCAGCATCTCCTGCATACGCGTCATCATTTGAGTCATGTCACGCATCATCTCCTGACTCATGGTCTGCTGGCGGACCATCTCTCCGCCTTGCATCATCCCACCCATGCTTTTACCGTCGCCCATACCCTTTTGCGAATCGCCAAAAGCCGCCGACTGGAAAAGCAGCGCCGCCAATAAAAATGCACTCGCGATTATTCTCATTTCGGACCTCCTGTCTTGCAATGAATAAATGACCAACTCTAGAGGGGGTGAATATTGCATACCTCCCAATATCAAGGGATTTCACACAAGCAAGCTGAAAACAAACTTAATATTCTGGCAAATATAACAATAAATACCATATATCCAACTCATCAGGATTCTCCATACGTATAGTCACGTATCAATCGCTTAACCATAGGCTTTACTAATATGCATATATAACTTAGGGATAACGCATTAAGCGCAGTACAAGACAAAAACACCGGGATACTTTGGTTACGCGAGCAAGCAATCAGGCATCATATTTCACATATCCAACATAAACCTCAGGCCCTCTACCATATGGTAGAAGCGAGTGTTATTCGTTTGAGATTTATTAACTCCTACCTATATACTGCCATACCTTAGGTAAAAAGAGTGACTATCAGCCATAGGTGTTTCCCAATGCAGTCAACCACCTCCATCCCAAGGTTAGTCTTTTTATTCATCG
>CAYWIQ010000047.1:0-10356 GCA_964458405.1 uncultured Chromatiaceae bacterium | reverse complement strand
CCCGCTGGCAAGAGGTCGCGGACCGCTGTCTTTCCTGTGGCAACTGCACCATGGTGTGTCCCACCTGCTTCTGCCATGCCGAACAGGATCAGGCGCATCTGGACGGTACCGGCAGCGAACACCAGCGCGAGTGGGATTCTTGTTTTACCCAAGGCCACAGTTATATCCACGGCCTCACCATTCGTGCCGACACCCGCAGCCGTTATCGCCAGTGGCTGACCCACAAACTGGGCAGCTGGCATGATCAATTCGATACCAGCGGTTGTGTGGGTTGCGGACGCTGCATCACCTGGTGTCCGGTGGGGATCGATATTACGGAAGAGGCCGGTGCCGTTTGCGGGGACCAGCCATGATCAACCCCTATCTGCCGCGCGAGGCGGAGATCGTCGAACGGCTTGATGAAGCGGCCGGCATCTTTACCCTGCGCCTGCGCTTCACCGATCCGGATGCGCACAGCGCCTATGATTTTCAGCCCGGCCAGTTCAACATGGTCTACCTGTACGGTGTCGGCGAGGTGGCGATTTCCATCGTCTCCGACCCCGGCGACGATCTCCTTTACGATCACACCATCCGTGCGGTGGGGCGGGTCACCCGCGGGTTATTACAGCTGCGGGCCGGGCAGTGTGTCGGGATTCGCGGGCCCTTCGGGCGGGGTTGGCCGTTGCAGCAGGCCGTCGGGCGCGATGTGTTGATCGTCACCGGCGGTTTGGGTTGTGCGCCGACGGTATCGGTAATCAACTACGTTTTAAAGCGCCGAGATCAATACGGCCGCTTGATCATCATGCAGGGTGTCAAACACGCCAACGATCTGCTGTGGCGCGAGCGTTACGCGCAGTGGGCGAAGCAGCCCGATACCCAGGTGGTTATCGCTGCGGACCAAGGTGCGGCGTTATGGCCGTGGCACGTGGGGCGGGTTACGGATTTGTTCGATGATATCCACCTCGATATCGACCGCACGGTGGTGATGATGTGCGGCCCCGAGGGGATGATGCATGCAGTGGTGCGAGAGCTTGCCCAGCGGGGAATGCGCGAGGAGGAGATCTACCTGAGCATGGAGCGTAACATGCAATGTGCCTTGGGGCATTGCGGTCATTGCCAGTACGGTGGCAAGTTTGTCTGTAAAGACGGCCCGGTGTTCCCTTATCCGGAGGTGAAGGAGTTATTCGCGGTTAAGGGCTTTTGAGGGTAAGGAAGCGGAGAAGTGGTAATGAAACATGACAAGCCGCGCGTTGCAGTGCATAAATTCTCCAGTTGCGACGGTTGTCAGTTGGCCTTTCTCAATGCCGGTGAAGGGCTATTGACTCTCAGTGAGTTGGTAGACATCGTGCATTTTGCCGAGGCGGGACCGGTGTCGCCCGAAGCGCGGGTGGCCATCGCCTTTGTGGAGGGGAGCATCGCCACGCCTGACGATGCGGAACGCATCAAACGCATCCGTGAAAACAGCGATTTTCTGATTACCATTGGTGCCTGTGCCACGGCGGGCGGTATCCAGGCGTTACGTAATCTCGCCGACGGACAACAATGGATAGATGCGGTCTATGCCTCGCCGCAATACATTCATAGCCTCGCCACCTCCACACCCATCGCCGCCCATGTGAAGGTCGATCTTGAACTATGGGGTTGCCCGGTGAATACCCGACAGGTATTGGCGGCGGTGCGGGCGTTGCTGTTCGGCGTGGCACCGGTGGTCAGCCGCGACAGCGTGTGCCTGGAGTGTAAACGTGACGGTAATGTCTGTGTGCTGGTGGCCAAGGGCATGCCCTGCATGGGGCCGGTTACCCGGACCGGCTGCGGCGCCTTGTGTCCCAGCTTTGGCCGCGGCTGTTACGCCTGTTATGGCCCGGCGGAGAACATCAATACTGCGTCCTTATCAAGGCGCTTTGCAGGCTTGGGGTTGCTGCCCGAGGCCATCGCCCGCCATTTTCTGACCGTCAACGCCGCAGCCCCGGATTTCGTGCAGGCCGCGCAGCAGACACGGGGTCAACCGTGAGCGAAGAGCGGCGCATCGCCATCAAGGTTCCCGCCTTAGCCAGGGTGGAAGGCGAGGGTGCGTTGGAGGTGTTGATAGAAGCCGGGCGGATTGTCGATCTCAAATTGCGCATCTATGAGCCGCCGCGCCTGTTCGAAAAGCTCCTGGAAGGGCGCGATTACACCGAAGTTCCCGACATGGTGGCGCGTATCTGCGGGATTTGTCCGGTGGCCTATCAAATGAGCGCCGTGCACGCCCTGGAATCCATCTTGGCTATCGATCCCGGTCCTTGGGTGCGCGCCATGCGCCGGGTGTTCTATTGTGGCGAATGGCTGGAAAGCCACAGTCTTCATATCCATCTGCTGGCGGCGCCCGACTTCCTTGGATTCAACAGTATCACCGAGATGGCCAAGGTCTATCCCGAAGAGGTACGCCGCGGTCTGCGCTTGCAGGCCTTGGGCAATGATCTCATAAAGTTGTTCGGCGCCCGTTCGGTGCATCCCATCGGTGCCAGGGTGGGCGGCTTTCATCATGCCCCGCCAGAGGAAGAGGTGCGATCGCTGTGCGGTAGGCTGCGTGCCGCTTTGCCGGAGGCCGCGGAACTGGTGCGTTGGACCGCCGGGTTGAATTTGCCGACCCGCGCCCAGACCTTCACCTCGGTGGCGTTGCGACATCCTGCGGAATACCCCATGAATGAAGGACGCATCGCCGCCGAGCAGGGCTTGGATATAGCCTGCGGCGATTTTGAGAGCCATTTTGCGGAGCATCAGGTTGCCCATTCCACGGCCCTGCACTGTTTGTTGAACGGCAAACCCTATCTGGTCGGCCCCCTGGCACGGATCAATCTCAATAGTGATCGCTTTCCAGATGAAGTAAAAATACTTTTGGATGAAACCGGCATCCGCTGGCCCAGCGCTAACCTTTTTCATAGCATCGTGGCGCGGGCGGTGGAGATTTATTACGCGCTAGGGGAGGCGCTGCGCTTGCTGGATGCCTACCATGTGCCAGACCAGTCTGCAGTGGCAAGCATGCCTGCCAAGCCTGGAATAGGTTACGGGTGTACCGAGGCACCCCGCGGTTTGTTGTGGCATCGTTATGAGCTGGATAGTGACGGTCACGTTATCTCGGCCCGCATCGTGCCGCCCACCAGTCAAAATCAGGCTCGTATTGAGGACGACTTGCGATCGGCGTTACTGGATCTGGGTTTGGATCGACCGCAAGATGAATTGCGATTTCACTGCGAGCAAGTCATTCGCAATTATGATCCTTGCATCTCTTGCGCCACCCACTTTCTTGATCTAAGGCTGCAGCGGTATTGAAGAGTGGGTGCTCCGTTACCCAAGATTAAAGTCATCGGCATCGGTTCGTCTCAGGCAGATGATCGGCTGGGGTGGGATGTCGCGGAGGCGTTGCTGGCCTGTAGCGGTGCAGCCGCCTACGGTGATCGGCTGGAGATCGCGATATGCCGTTCTCCGGCGAGTGAGTTGCTCGGATTGTTGGCTCGCGCGGATGTGGCCGTCATAGTGGATGCCGTTAAAGATCAGGGCGCCCCCGGCACGGTCTACCGCTGGGTGAACGTGGATTCGTTGGCGTCGACCGCCAAGGTTTTGTCCAGTCACGGCGTTGCGTTACAAACCCTTCTGATGTTAGCCGATGCCTTGGGATACCGGCCCTCCATTGTCGTTTACGGTATAGAGACAATTTCCGGCGATGTCCCGGATGCCGATTCACAGCCAGCCCTCCGACGCGCCGTGTTGCGGGTGACCGAGGACATCAAACGGGAGATTGCGAACCGCTGTGGCTTAGCTCCCACCTCAGTTTGTTCATCCTGCCAAAATTAGATCTGATTACTCCAAGCGCTTTGAAGTGATTGGACTGTAGCGCGATCCAATGCTGAGTTTGCTACGTTACGGGTCCTAATAAATAAAAACATCTATAAATCATCACATCCTTAACTCCCTGCGTCAGGCAATGTCGGCCGTTGTCGTTTTGATGATCTAAAGCGGTGTCGAGTTACTTAACAGATTGTTCATGCAAGAAGCTTGTCTCTAAATGGCGGATTAAAGGCGTTAATAGGGCAAGTTTGGGTTATTGGCCGTGTTTAGAACGGAAACGTTGGAAAATGAGGGCGGATGGGCAGCAGAAATCACTCCGGCAGGTTTATTATGAATTTCTTATATTGAATTGAAAGTAAAGAGAAAAAAGGTTTAGCCGTTATTAATGGCGTTGTGACTTAATTGCCTACGAAATGATTAAAGCTGTAGGGGTTTAAGTCGATAAACAGTGACAGCGGGAATATTACGACTGACTTTGGGAAAAGGCAGACTGGCCGTTTCAGTTTGAGGGTATTGATAATGAATTCGTTAAGAAATTTGTCTCTTAAGTACAAGATACTTCTGCCGGGCGTCATCGGGGTGATCGGATTTGCCATCTACCTCGTAGTCAACTATACCGAGGCCAACAGCAATTCCAAAACACTGGCCGAGGTCCAAAACGCCTACCTGCCCGCCATGGAATTGACTGGTGAAAATATCAGCCTACTGGAGAAGATCAAACAGGATCTGATCTTCGCGGCGACCAGCGGTGAACCTGAGTTAGTGGATCAAACCCAGAAGCTCGTCGATCAAATGGATCAAAATATAACCGAACTCGAGAAGTCCCAGAGTCTGGGAGAACACGCAAAGGCGGCGGAGATTGAGACGCTCAAAAAGACCTTGGCGAGCTATGCCGGTGCCGTCATCCCTATGACCCGAGCGATAATCGCCGGGACGGCGGATATGAGCCAAGCCCAGGCCAGCATGAAAAAGAGCAAAAATGATTTGCAGCAGTTGGAAACCGAGTTGAAACAACTCCACAGTGAGAGCCGCGGTGACTTCGTGAATTCCATAGAAGACGTTAAGAGTGGTACCCATGATGTATTGGTGATCGGAGTTGTAATGGGCCTGGTCGTCATGGTCGTGCTGCTGGGATTGGCATTTTGGATGGCAAGGATGGTTACCTCTGATATTCAGGACTTGGCCAAGTCGTTGGAAGGTATTGCCAGCGGCGAAGCCGATCTGACCATTCAGCTTAAGAGTAAAGGCAAGGACGAGGTGGGTGAACTGGTACGCTGGTTCAATATCTTCGTAGATCGCCTGCGCGGCATTATTGCCGAGGTGGTGAGTTCCACCACGCACTTGGCCGCCGCCGCCGAAGAGATGTCCAACGTCGTGATGCAGGCTAAGGAAGGCGCCGGTCATCAGCAGCAGGAGACCGAGCAATTGGCCAGCGCCACCAATCAGATGACTGCGACCATTGAAAGCATGGCGCAATATGCCTCAGAGGCCGCCCAGGCGGCGCAGCATGCGGATAAGGAATCCGCGGGGGGTAAGGAAGTGGTCTCAGGAACCATCAATACCATTGACGCCTTGGTTGCCGAAGTGGAGACGACGGCCAGCGCCATCCATAAGCTGGAGCAGGAAAGCACCAACATCGGAAAGGTTCTGGACGTGATCAGGGACATCGCCGATCAAACCAATCTGTTGGCCTTGAATGCCGCAATCGAAGCGGCGCGTGCCGGTGAGCAAGGTAGGGGTTTTGCTGTGGTGGCCGATGAGGTGCGGGTATTGGCCCAGCGTTCTTCGCAATCCACCAACGAGATCCGCGAAATCATCGAGCGGTTGCAATATGAGGCGCGCGATGCGGTTCAGGTGATGCAGTCAGGCCGCGAAAAGGCTCAAGAAAGCGCCAAGCAGGCCGCGCAAGCGGGAGATGCCTTGGAAGTGATTACCAGCAAGGTATCGGGCATCAATAAGATGAATACCGAGATTGCGACAACCGCAGCACAGCAAACCAGCGTGGCCGAGGAGATCAACAGGAACATCACCAACATTAATGCCATCGCTCAGGAAACAGCGGAGGGCGCAGGTCAGACCGCCACCGCGAGCGAGGAGTTGGCGGGGCTTGCAATGCGTTTACAAGGTTTGGTTGGGCAGTTCAAGGTATAACATAGTTGACTAATATTGTTGCATTATTTGAATGATAGGGTATTCTCTCGAACGAACATGGAAGAGCAAGTTACTAAATTGAAAGGGAGTTTATTCGTTGTTTTCACTTGATACATCAATTAAAGCATCAATAACAATTGAGCATTTTACTGGTCGAGCGGCGTTTCACGGTTGTTCGCCAGAGTGTAGTTGGTGGCAGTAAAACAATCAGCAAAGGAAAAGGGGATTAGAGATGGGAAATCTATTGTGTAAACCGAGGTACATGGCTGTAATCGCAGCGTCATTGATGTTTCTTGTTATGCAAACCGCATCGGCGGGTATTGCGGTTATCGGCAATTCGGGATTGAGCGTCAATTCCATTACCGCCGCGCAGGCCGCTAACATCTTCTTGGGCAAGATGACCAAGCTGCCGGATGGTACGCCCGTGACGGTCATCGACCATAAAGAAGGTGACGCGATCAGGGATGAGTTTTATGAGAAAGTCGTAGGCAAGAACGCCAGTCAGCTCAAGGCCTATTGGGCCAAGTTGGTTTTCACCGGTGAGGGTGTCCCCCCCAAGGGCTATTCCGGTGATAAGGCCGTTCTGGATCATGTGTCGAACACCGCCGGGGCGATTGGCTATGTCAGCGATGGATCGGTGAATAAGTCCGTCAAAGTGCTGTTCGAGCAAAAATAATGAACCTACAGGATAGGAACTTTAAGGAGAGTATGAAGATGATCAGCAAAAAGTACCTCGCAATAGTTGGTTTGACGATGGCCGCAAGTATGCCGGCTGCGCAGGCCGTCGATTTCGGTGTCTTCGGTGACGTCCAGTATGATGGCACTACCCAAAAGGGCACTGCCGATGGCTTTAGACAAGGCCAATTCGATCTTTACACAACCCAGAAAATCGATCCCCAGACATCGGTGTTCGTGGAGAT
Source organism: uncultured Chromatiaceae bacterium (assembly GCA_964458405.1). Classification (GTDB taxonomy): domain Bacteria; phylum Pseudomonadota; class Gammaproteobacteria; order DRLM01; family DRLM01; genus JARRQJ01. Next base: position 3,481 of record CAYWIQ010000047.1, on the reverse strand, counting down.
GGTTTTCGAGGCGGGTGATGATAATTCCTATGGATTGGATCTCGAGCGCTTGAATATTACCCGTCAGCTGTCCTCGAATTTTTCAGTGGCGTGGGGCCGTTTTCATACCCCGATCGGCTACTGGAATACCGCCTATCATCATGGTGCCTTGATCCAGGATACCGTGTCGCGTCCCACCTTCCTCGATTTTGAGGATGGCTCAGGTGCGATCTTTCCGACCCATATCATCGGTATCATGGCGAACGGCAAGGTCTCCGGCGCAAGCGGTGATCTGGATTATATGCTGGCGGTGGGTAATGGATCTTCGGTCAGTACAGTTGGCTGTGGTGGTGGTTTAAGCAGTTGTCCGGGATCAGAAATCTTTGTCCATAATGTGGTTGATACATCGGACAAGAAGATGATGGTCGGCGCCGTAAACTATAAGCTGTCCAGCACACCTTTGCAGTTCGGTGTGTTTGCTTTGAATGACCCCTTTTCTGAAGATCCTAGTGGCGGCGGACTGGCTCCGAATGGGAGTGCTTTGACCACCATGCAGGTGTGGGGTGCGGATGTTCGTTATGCTTCCCATGGGTTCGATCTGATCGCCGAAGACTATAACATCACAAATAAGGATCATTTGGGCAATGCCGGCAGCAACAAGGCCTCGGCCTATTATGTGCAGGTCGGCTATCGCGTTACCGACAAGTTAAAGCCCATCTATCGTTACGAGAGTGTGGATTTCCTCAGCAAGGATCCCTATTTCCATTACTTGGGGACACCCGAGGGGGGTCGCCATGTGGTGGGTCTGCGCTACGATCTCGACGATACCAATGCGCTCAAGTTTGAAATGACGCGCTTCCAGTCAGTGGATACCAATCAGTGGAAGAACGAAACCACTTATGCACTGCAATGGGCCTTCATGATGCTGTGATGACCCAGGTTTGAGAGGGATGAGATCGCGGGCCATTGGCCCGCGATTTTTTTATGGGGTATATTTTTACAGTTGCAGATCCCACTCAATCAGATTTAGCGAGGTCGGCCTCTGCCGCCAGCACCAGACGGGTCATGGCTAGGACGCTGTCGGCATTGAGCGAGATGGATTCGATGCCCTGCTCCACCAGCCAGCGGGTAATTTCGGGATAGTCGGAGGGGGCCTGTCCGCATATGCCGATATATTTGCCGCGCTTGCGGCAAGCGGTTATTGCCATTCCCATCAATTTCAATACGGCGGCATTGCGCTCGTCGAATCCGGTAACCAGTCCGGAGTCGCGGTCCACGCCCAGGGTCAGTTGGGTAAGGTCGTTGGAGCCGATGGAGAAGCCGTCGAAGTGGTCGAGAAATTCATCGGCGAGCAAAGCGTTGGCGGGGATTTCGCACATCATGTGAATCTTGAGGTCCCTAACCCCGCGCTCCAGACCTTGTTGTTGCATGGCTGCCAGGACGCGCTGCGCCTCGTCGACGCTGCGCACGAACGGGATCATCAGTGCGACGTTGGTCAGTCCCATGTCTTCACGCACCTGACGCATGGCGGCGCATTCCATGGCGAAGCACGCCGCGAATTGTTCGCTGGGATAGCGGGAGGCGCCGCGGAAACCGATCATGGGGTTTTCTTCTCGGGGTTCATAATCTTCGCCACCGATCAACGCCGCATACTCGTTGGATTTGAAATCGCTCATGCGCACGATCACCGGCCGCGGGTAGAAGGCGGCGGCGATGGTCCCCACTCCCTCGGCGAGACGGTCGACGTAGAAACTACGCGGATCGGGATAGCCCGCGATCAAGGGGGCGATCTGTTCTTTAACCGAACTGTTCAGCGAATCGTATTCCAGGAGGGCGCGGGGATGGATGCGGATGGCGTTGTTGATGATGAACTCGAGACGTGCCAAGCCGACCCCGTCGTTAGGCAGCTGACACACTTCATAGGCGACCTGGGGATTGCCGACGTTGATCATGATATGGGTGCGCGGGCGGCGTAGATCGCTGGTATCCAAGGTTTCGGTGGTAAACGGTAACTGTCCCTGATAAACGTATCCACTGTCGCCTTCGGCGCAGGACACCGTGACCTCAGCGCCGTTATCGACGGTGTGGGTGGCGTTGTTGCAGCCGACCACCGCCGGTATGCCCAATTCCCGGGCGACGATGGCGGCATGGCAGGTACGACCACCGCGATTGGTGACGATGGCGGCGGCGATCTTCATCACCGGTTCCCAGTCGGGATCGGTGATGTCGGTGACCAGCACCTCTCCCGGTTGCAATTCGGACATGTGTTCGGCTTCGAGGATGACCCGCGCCCGTCCGGCGGCGATCTTTTGACCGACGCTCTTGCCTTCTGCTAGTACCTTGCCGCGTTGCTGCAGCCGATAGGTTTGGAGGGTAACGGCTTTGGCGGCGTGCACGGTTTCCGGCCGTGCCTGGAGAATGAACAGTTCGCCGCTCTCGCCGTCCTTGGCCCACTCGATGTCCATGGGCATGGGGTGGCCGGCCTGTTGTGAATAATGATTTTCTATGGCCACCGCGTAGCGCGCCAGTTGCAGTACTTCATCGTCGTTGATGGCGAAGCGTTCGCGGTCTTCGCGCTTGACCGCCATATTGCGGGTGGAGACCCCGGCCATGGCGTCGGCGGCATAGACCAGTTTGCTTTCCTTGCTGCCTAATTGTCGTTTGAGGATGGGGCGAAAGCCTTCGCTGAGGGTGGTCTTGAAGACATAGAACTCGTCGGGATTCACCGTGCCCTGCACTACGTATTCACCAAGGCCATAGGCGGCATTGATGAAGACTACATCGCGGAATCCGGTCTCGGTGTCGAGACTGAACATCACTCCGGAGGCGCCCTTGTCGGAACGCACCATCTTCTGCACGCCGATGGACAGGGCTACGTCCATGTGGGCGAAGCCCTGATCGACGCGATAAGAGATGGCACGGTTGGTGAACAGTGAAGCGAACACCCGTTTGCAGGCGACCAATAGATTATCGGTGCCGCGGATATTCAAATATGTTTCCTGTTGACCGGCGAATGAAGCGGTAGGCAAATCCTCGGCGGTGGCGGAGGAACGCACCGCCACGTCGGTACTGGCGCCGTATTCGGCCGTGAGTTCTTTGTAGGCGGTGCGGATCTGATCGGCGAGGTCGGCAGGTATTTCCCCGCGCATGATCCATTGACGGATCTTGGCGCCGGTCACGGCCAGGGCCTGGACATCGTTGCTGTCCAGTTCCGCCAGTGCCGTGCTGATACGCTGATCCAAGTTGTTATGGCGCAGATAGTAGCGATAGGCCTCGGCAGTGGTAGCGAAGCCATTGGGGACCTTCACCTGCTGAGCGGCCAGCGCCCGATACATTTCCCCCAGGGAGGCGTTTTTACCGCCGACAAGGGGGACGTCCTGCATACTCAATTCCGCGAAGCGGCGGATATAGTCCATATTCCCTCCGGAAGCCGAAACCGAACCAGGGTCGATCTTCGGCGGGTTAAACAGGCCCTAGGTGATCACCGTGGGCGCATCCCGAC
>CAYWIQ010000046.1:10284-10503 GCA_964458405.1 uncultured Chromatiaceae bacterium | reverse complement strand
GCGCGCGCCGCGCGGCGCGGATCGTCGATGGCCGCCTTGAGCGACATGAAACCGATATACAAAAACAATAGAATCAATTCCGAGGTGAGGCGCGCGTCCCATACCCACCAAGTCCCCCACATGGGCTTACCCCAAAATGAACCGGTCCACAGGGCCAAAAAGGTAAACAACGCGCCGGTGGGCGCCAGGGCCGAGGCCATCAATGAAGACAGACGGGTA
>CAYWIQ010000046.1:0-10274 GCA_964458405.1 uncultured Chromatiaceae bacterium | reverse complement strand
ATCCACGCCGCGGGGACGTGAATGAACATAATCCTATAACCCTCGCCCTGCTTATAGTCGGTGGGGGCGACGAAGAATCCCATATACAGACCGATGACGGTCAACACGATCGCCAACACCGCAAAATAGGGAATCAACTTGCCCGCCAGCGGGTAAAAACTCGCCGGCGAGGAATATTTAAACCAGTTGATACGAGTCGTCATATATTTTCTGACCTACTCCCCCTCTCCCTCCGGGAGAGGGCTAGGGGTGAGGGGCGTTGAAAGTCCCAATCACTCATAGTCACTCCATCGAAATCCTCAGCGCCCAACCCGTGGCCCAGGGCGTAAATACCAAGGCCGGCGCCAAAATGGCCCCCAACAGGGACAGATGCGCCCCGGCGCCCAGGCCGGTCACGCTCGCCTCCACCGATCCCGCGCCGAAGATCAGCACCGGAATATACAGGGGCAACACCAGCAGCGACACCAACACCCCGCCGCCACGCAACCCCAGGGTGAGGGCCGCGCCCACCGCCCCGATGAGGCTCAACACCGGGGTGCCCAGCAGCAGACTCACCACCAGCACCCCCAAGGCCTGGGCCGACAGGCCGTATTGAATCCCCAGCAACGGCGCCATCAACACCAGCGGCACCCCGCTCACCAACCAGTGTGACAAGACCTTACCCAGCACCAACACGGCCAAGGGCTGAGGCGCCAGCACCAACTGCTCCAGTGTACCGTCCACATAGTCGGCGGAGAACAGACGCCCCAGAGACAGCATCGAGGCCAACAAGGCCGCCACCCACACCACCCCCGGGCCCATGAGCCTCAGGGTATTCATTTCAGGACCCACCCCCAGGGGAAACAGGCTCACCACAATCACGAAGAAAAACAAGGTGGTAAGCACATCGGCGCGGCGTCGCATCGCCAAGGTCAAATCGCGAACTACCACCCACCACAATGCTGCCCACATGATCCGGATCGCTCAAGAACCGAGACGGATATGGCGGGCGCGATGGGCCGTGATCTCCACCTCCTGATGGGTGGTGAGAATCACCATCCCGCCATTATCAAGGTGTTCGATTAATACATCCTGAATCATCCCCACGGCATTCACATCCAAGGCATTAAACGGCTCATCCATAATCCACAAGGCCTTGTGCGCCAATAACAAACGGGCCAGTGCCACCCGCCGTTTCTGCCCCTGGGACAATACCTTACCCGGCAACTCGGCGCACCCGCTCAATTCCATACGCTGTAAGGCCGTTACGGCGCGGTCATCGCAGTCGTCCACACCGGCCATGCGCCCCGCCAACCGTAGATTTTCGAAGGCGGTAAGCTCATCCTTTACCCCGTTGAGATGCCCCACATAGGCCATCTCACGGTGATAGTCCTCGCCCAGACGGCGGATGTTGCGGCCGCGCCAGCGGACCTCTCCCGTCTCGGGCAGCGCCAGTCCACATAAGGTCCTGAGTAGCGTAGTCTTTCCGCTGCCGTTGGGGCCGTGCACGTAAAGCAGCTCGCCCGCGGTTTGGGTGAAGTTTAAATCCTGAAATAGGCGGCGCTCACCGCGCGCACATGCCAGATCGACTACCTCCATCATCCCAGCTTGGGCCTTCTTGGCGCAAAATAGCGGCAGAGTATAGCAAGTTGACTCGGGGCTGTCCCGTGTTGCGGCGGTCAACAACTCCCCGCTTTAAGGGCAAGATCAGCGCCCCCAGGAAACGGCGCGGCCGGGGACAAAAACATACCCGCTTTTAAGCACTTTGTCTTATCCGAGCACGCAGGCGAAACTTGCAGGATTTCGGCCTCAGCGGCTGCGCGCCAAGCGGAATCCGTTGCTGGGGTCGTTCATCTCCGGCGGTGAGCTGCCGCGCACCGCCGAACGGGCATACTCGGCCGGACTGTTCCAACCACCGCCACGCACGATACGCCGGCTGCAATCGCCGCCGCTCCAGATGGCGCTGTCCTTGGGGGCATTTTGGTAATTGTCATGCCAGCAGTCCGCCACCCATTCCCACACATTGCCGTACATATCGAACAACCCCCAGGGATTGGCCGCGCCGCGCCCCACGGGACGGGTGCCGAAATCGCCTTTCTGACCGAACCAGGCGAAGCGCGCCAATGACTGCGGATCATCGCCAAAAAACCATTTAGTGGTGGTGCCGGCGCGGGCGGCGTATTCCCACTCCGCCTCGGAGGGCAGCCGGTATAAAGAGGTGCCCTCCATGCGGTTCAACTTATTGATAAAGGACTGCACCTCCAACCAGGTGACCTGATCCACCGGCCGCTGCGGATGCTTGTAGGTGCTGGGGTTATCCCCCATCACCGCCTGCCACTGCGCCTGGGTAACCTCGTACTTACCGAGATAGAACGGCGCCACCTTGACGGTATGGGGCGGTAACTCATCGGCTATGCCGTCCTTGGGAGCGCCGCCCATCAAGAACGAACCGCCCGGAATCGCCACCAGCTGCATACCGATGGAGTTGGTAATCACCGCCGCGTCGGAGGCATCCTTGTTTTCGCGGTGCACATCGGGTACCACCGCCAGCAGCACCGCCACCACAATCACTATTACCACCGGGACGACGATGTGAAGCCCGCCCATGCGTTGTTGTTTCATTCGACTTCCTAACGACGACTGCGCCAATACCCCCTCTCCCCCAGGGGGAGGGTTGGGGTGAGGGGATATAAAATCGTCCATCCCTCATCCTGCCCTTCTACCCATTCGGGCACCGAAGCCCCGAGGGGAGAAGGGACCTTTTTTAAACATTCCATGCCTAACATGAACGTCAGAGTTAAGAAATGGCACTCTATAGGAACGGCGTTCATGCCAACACCCAGCCTTGACCGACGTTGCAATTCAAATTTTCGCGTTATTACCCTTGCCCACGCCGGATTTCAAACCGCGGAATGCGCTATGATAACCGCCACTATTTCCAATCGCCAGCAACACTTACGATGCAAGACAATACCACCAGCCATCCCATCACCGCACTCAAGACCCACCTGCAACACACCATCGTCGGCCAACAAAAATTGGTGGACAGGTTGCTCATCACCGTCCTGACCGAGGGACATCTGTTGGTGGAGGGCGTGCCGGGCCTGGCCAAGACCACCGCGGTGCGCACCCTGGCCGAGGGCATGGCGTTGCACTTCCAGCGCATCCAATTCACGCCGGACATGATCCCCGGCGATATCACCGGCACCGACATCTTCGTCCCGGCCGACGGCCATTTCCGTTTCATCGAAGGCCCGCTGTTTCACGAGATCGTGCTCGCCGACGAGATCAACCGCGCCCCGCCCAAGGTGCAAAGCGCCTTATTGGAGGCCATGCAGGAACACCAGGTCACCGTGGCCGGCACCACCCGCAAGCTGTCGGACATCTTTTTGGTGATGGCCACCCAGAATCCCATCGAACAGGAAGGCACCTACCCGTTGCCCGAGGCGCAACTGGACCGCTTCATCATGAAGGTGGAACTGGATTACCCGGAAGCCGACGAAGAGTTGGAGATCCTCAAGCGCGACACCGCACGGCTGCGCGGCGACGACACTGTACCGATCCAGGCGGCGCTTACGGCCCAAGACATCATCGCCGCACGCCGGGCCGTGAATCACATCTATATAGACCCCATGCTGGAACGCTACATCGTCACCCTGGTGGGCGCCAGCCGCGATCCCAAACGCTGGGACGATCAACTGGCCGACTGGCTGGCCCGCGGCGCCTCGCCGCGCGCCACCTTGGCCATCGCCCGCTGCGCCCGCGCCCGCGCCTATCTGGCCGAACGCGATTTCGTCGAACCGGCTGATATCCTCGATGTCGCCGCCGACGTACTCAATCATCGTATCGGCATGAGCTTCGCGGCACGCGCCGAAGGTGTTAAACCGGCGCAGGCGGTAGCGCGGATTTTGGAGCGGGTGCCGATTCCGTAATGGTGCAAAGATTCGTCATTCCGGGCGTTGCGCAGCAAAGATCCGGAATCCAGGATTGAATTGATTGTGATTGTGTCCCCTGCGGGGACAAAGAATGCATTTGATGCGGGGTCCCGCCCCCGCGGGCGAGATACTTTTCTTTGCTTGTCCAAAGGAAAGTATCCAAAAGAAAAGACACCCGGAGACGCGCGCCCCGCTTACGCGGAGTACCCTGCGCTACTCGCCGAGCTGGGCGCTCGCTAACTCGCCCGCATCATAAAACGTGATGCGGACTCAAACACGAGCTCGCTTTTTTCCCAGCCCGGCTACGTTGCTCGGCGCCGTCTACAGGATTGAAGGCACCACGGCCTGTAGCGTTGCTTGAATGCCGACGCCGTAGAACCGTCTGTGATTTGTTTTAATTGCGCTCACCCGCGCGCAGCACATTCTACCCAAGCTGAGGTTTGGCTTTTTGCGGCGATTAAACTGAGCTCCCACGACATGACGATTAAAACTGAGTCAGAGAGCATATTTGAAGAGTTTTGCAACTTAAACAAACTTCAATGGCAGAAAATACCTGAGCGCAATCTGCCGACTCCGGATTACAAGGTAACTCTAAACACACAGACCGTCATTTTCGAAGTCAAACAAATCGACAAAGGCGAAAATTTTACTGAAACAGCCGGAAGCAGAACTGTCGGTAACCATGTGAGGGCAAAAATCAATGAGGCGCGCAACCAAATAAAAGCGGCTTCGAGAGAACAATTGCCCGCAATATTATTGATCTATAACAATTTAGATCCAATGCAAATGTTCGGAACCGAATCGCATGATTTCATCACTGCTATGTAAGGTGAGATGACCATTGAACTTAGCCCAAAAAATCATGGCATTACCAACTCATATCATGGACGAAACCAATCGCTTCGAGAAAACAAGAATACTTCTTTTAGTGCAATTGGCTGGTTACATCAAACCAACAAAGGCTCAGCTGTTCGAATATATGAAAATGTTTTTGCTGAATATAAATTAGACTATGCAACGCTCCCAAAATGCATTGAAGCAATTCGAGTTGAATTAGAATGAACGAGCCCTTACTCACCATCACCGAACTGGAAAACCTGCAACGCCAGACATTGCAGTTCCAGGCGCGGCAGCGGCGACCGGTGGCGAGCCGCTACGCCGGGCCGGTGGTGTCGTTGTTTCGTGGCCGGGGCATGGAGCTGGAGGACCTCCGCGCCTACCAGCCGGGTGATGACGTACGCCACATGGAGTGGCGGGCCACGGCGCGCAGCGGGCGGCCTATTACAAAGGTATTTCGTGAGGAACGGCAACGCTTGGTGTATGTGGTGGTCGACCGCGGCCCCACCATGGCTTTCGGCACCCGTCACGAGATCAAAGCGGCCACCGCAGCGCGGGTGGCGGCGTTGCTGGCCTTCTCCGCGGTGGCGCGCCAGGAACGAATCGCGGGACTGGTGGTCAACGGCGACGGCGAACAGGCCTTTCCCGCCACCCGCACCCTGGACGGCGCGTTGCACCTGTTGCGCGCGGTCAACGCACCGCTTACGGATGGCACCGTATCGCACTTCAATGTCACCACGCTGGAAAGCCTGGACCGCGGCGTGGAGCGGGGCGCCGGCATCTATCTGATCAGCGATTTTCAGCATTTCGACCACGATCAGCAAACGGTGCTGCGTCACCTCGCCGAACGCTGCGAGCTCACCGCGGTCCATATCGTCGATCCCGCCGAGGAGCAACTCGCCGCTGTCGGCCGCACCCGTTTTCGCGCCCCCGACGGTAAACTGTACGTGGTGGACACCGACGATAGCCGCCTGCGCGAACGCTATGCCGCTGTGATGGCGGAACGCCATGCGATGTTGCAACGCAATCTGCTGGGCGCCGGCGTCGATGTAGTCCGCATCCACAGCGATGAGAATGTAGTCAGCCGACTGGATCAATTGTTATGGACGATATGATTGTTTGTTTCGAGGTCATTGCAGTGCGAACCGGAATCCGGCAAACCATTTTGCTAAAAGCTCTGGATTCCGGGTCCTCGCTGCGCGACGCCCGGAATGACGAATTGTTTATGGAGTCCTTATGAAGGAAGGCGTCGCCTTATCCCAACTCGCCGATATCCTGCCACCACCCCCCCCCGGCGGTCCGGATTGGTTTGTGGTAGTCGGTATCGGCCTCGCCTGTTTGGTCGCGGTGATTGCCTTGCTGTGGTTCATCAAAAAGCGCCATGCGCCTCGCACCGTTTCATCCAGCCGTGAGGCACGGCAAAAGCTGGCGGCGTTGCATAGCGCCTGGCAATCCCATACCGTCAGCGATCGCGAGGCGGCCTACCGGCTGGCAACACTGTTGCGCCTGGGTCTGGCGCTACCGCAACTTGATGCATTAGAACGCCCGCCCATGGTGGAAGATGATAAGGCGTGGCGCGAAACCCTGCAGCAACTGCACACCTTGCGTTATCGTCAACAAGCGGGATTGACGTTGTCGTCACACTGTTTCGAACATGCCAAGCGCTGGCTGACCGTCGCGCACCGCCGGATACGCTAAGCCATGTTCGAGTTCGCCTCAATGTGGTGGTTACTGGCCCTGCCCCTGCCGTTGCTGATATGGCGTTGGCTGCGCCGCCGCACGCCGCGCCGTCAGCCCGCGCTGTTTCATCCCCACGCCCAACTGCTGGCACAACTGGCGGCGGAGTTACCCACCCGGGCGCGACGTTGGCCGTGGTTGTGGCTGGCGGGTTGCATGCTGCTGATCCTGGCCTTGGCGCGACCGCAATGGGTCACTTTGCATGCCGACGATTATCCCGGCCGTGACCTGATGTTTGCCATCGACGTATCGGGCTCCATGCGCGCCGAGGACTTCGTCGAGGACGGCCACCGCATCAATCGCCTGGACATGGTCAAGGCCATCGTCGACCGCCTGCTCAGCCAGCGCCCCGGCGACCGCGCCGGACTGATCGTGTTTGGTGACGATGCCTTCACCCTGACGCCGGTCACCTACGATCTGACCCTGGTGCGCAAGATGCTGCACAGCATCAAGAACGGTATCGCCGGCGAACGCACCGCCCTGGGCGACGCCATCGCCCTGGCGGTGAAACGCCTGCGCGACCGTCCTCCTCAGGCGCGGGTATTGTTCCTGTTCACCGACGGCACCAACACCGCCGGACAATTCTCGCCTGCCGACGCCCTGGAACTCGCCAAAAAATATAAGGTGCGCATCTACACCGTGGGCATCGGTCGCTCGGGCATTGTTGCCTACCCCGGCGGTCCCAGCGGCGGCACCATCGCCTCCGAACTGCCCTTGGACGAAACCCTGTTGCAACAGATCGCCACCGAGACCGGCGGCCGTTATTACCGGATAAAACACAGCAGCGACGTCAAGGCCATCCTCGCCGACATCGACAAACTGGAGACCGTGGACATCAACCTGCAAAACATCGGCGACCACGCCGAGTGGTATTGGCTGCCGCTGCTGCTGGGCCTGATGTTTTTGTTGCTGGCCCAGCGCCGCGGCGCGAGCGAGGTATTGCCGTGAACGCCTGGCTCAGTCACCTCTATTGGCGCGAGCCGTTATGGTTGTTGCTGGCGGCGGTGCCGTGGCTGGCCATGGCCTGGCGTCATCACCACCCGCTCCGCGACAAACTGGCGGGGTTCGCCGACCCCGCCTTGTTACCGCGATTATTGAGCGGTGCACCGCAACGTCCCTTGCGCTCGATAGGCATGGTCATCGCTTGGACACTGGCGGCGCTGGCGGCGGCCGGCCCTTACTGGCAACCGCAACAGCCCAAACAGGCACAGCAGCGCGGCGCCGATATCGCGGTGATTGTGGACATCTCGCCGTCCATGGCCGCCGCGGATATCTCTCCCAGCCGCCTGGCCCGCGCCAAACGTGAATTGCACGACTTCACCAAGCTGCTGCACGGCGATCGTATTGGGCTGGTGGCCTTCTCCGCCAACGCCTACGGCATGGTACCGCTCACCACCGATTACGATGCCTTCCTGCGTTTCGTCGACCTGTTGGATCCCAGCCTCACCGCCCTACCCGGCTCCAACCTCACCCGGGCGCTGGAGGTGGCGCAGAACTTATTGGGCGACAGCGCACAACGCAGCCGTGCGGTAGTCTTGCTCAGCGACGGCGAATTCCACGACCCCGATACGTTGGCGGCGGCACGGCGCCTGGGAAACCATCATATTCCGCTGTTCGTAATCGGCGTGGGCACCGATGCCGGCAGTCCGGTACCGGACAGCGACGGCCACTACATCCGCTATAAAGATCAAGTGGTCATCTCCCACCTGGATCGCAAAGGCTTGCGGACGTTGGCCAAGGCCGGCCAGGGCGCCTACTTCGACTTGCATGACGATAACAGCGAATGGCGCGCTCTGCTCGGCCAATTGCGCATCCGCACCCGTGCCGCGACCCACTTGAGCTCACAGCCGCTGCTGCACGGTATCGCACTCTACCCGTGGCTACTCGCCGCCAGTCTGTTGGTGTTCCTGTGGAACGGCGCGCGACGTCGCGAAGGGATGGCGTTGCTGGTTCTGCCTATGATGCTGCCATTGTTAGCCGCATGGCCCACGCCCGGCAATGCCGCGCCTTGGAGTGAGCGACATGCCTATGACGCCCTGCAGCAGGGTTATTACGAGCAGGCGCAAGATCTGTACGCCAAGGTAAACGGCTACAACGGCCGTATGGGCGAAGGCACGGCGGCCTATCGTCTGCAGGATTGGCGCACGGCGCTCACCGACTTCCAATCCGCGGCACGTCACAGCGATGACGACGGCCGGAAAGCCCGTGCCCTCTACAATGCCGGCAACGCCTGGGCGCAACTGCATCGCTTCAAAGAGGCCAGCGACAGCTATCAAGCGGCATTGCGCCTCGAGCCCAAACTGGCGAAGGCGGCCCTCAACCTCAGCCTGGTCAACCGGCTGTTGGATTCACAAAACGGGGAACAGGCGCGCAAGGACAACAAACAATCGTTACTGCCCGATCTGGGTCCCAGCAGCACCGATGCCCAACAACTGGATCGACATCGTCAGGGACAGGAACGCGATACCCAAAGTCTTGCCGACAACACCTCAGCGGGCAAGACATCGCAACAACAATCGGGGGTTCACTCGAGTCGAGGCAAGAACGGCTCGGCTGCACCGGGCAACGATGAGGATAAGCGCTTGCAGCAGACCCTGGCGCTGTGGCGCAATAACGGGGATCAGGGCAGCGGTTCTCCCCAACTGGAATCACTGCAAGACAATTCCGCCGAGTTTCTGCGCCGCCGTTTCCGCCAGGCCGACTACGGCCCTCACGTGATGATCATCAAGGGCAAACCATGGTAACCCGCCGTATCAAATTCGTATTGCAGGCCCTGTGCGGAGCGCTGATACTGCTCAACTGCAGCGTGGCCCAGGCCGCCAAATTCACTGCCAGCGTCGATCGCAAGGAGTTGCTGTTGCAGGAACATGCGGTGTTGACTTTATCCCTGATCAACAGCGACACCCGCCTACGCGCCCAAGGGATATCACCCAATGTCGATCTCAGTGTGCTCACCCCGGATTTCGACATCGGCACGCCCCATGTGGATAACCGCTACAACATCTATCGCGGCCAGGGCCGTTCCACGTCGCAATTGACCGTCGACCTGTTTCCGCGCCGCCCAGGCAGGCTCACCATTCCCGCCTTTACCGTCGACGGCCTCAGCACCCCCGCCATTACCATCACGGCACATAAACTGCCGCCCGGCACTTTGCCGGAGATCTTCAGCAAATCTGGCGTCAGCACACACAGCGCATGGCAACGCCAGCAAGTCGTGGCATGGTTGGACGTCTATCACCGCGTCAAGCTCAAGAGTGCCAGCATCGGCGAATACATCGACACCGAACCGATGGCCATCGAGCTCATGGAGCACTACGATCTCCCCCAGAGCGAGCGCAAGGAAACCGTGCGCGGCGTCGGCTACGATGTGACGCGCATCGCCTGGGCGATCTTCCCCAAAGACAGCGGCACGCTCGCCATCCATCTACCTGATGTGTGGGCGGTAACCGAAGACGGCCGCAAGCTGCGCCTGCCTCACCGGCAGCAAACGGTAACGGTAAAGGCCTTGCCCGCCGCGGTCGGCGCCGATATCGCCGTGGGCAAACCCATTGTTACGCAAACCCAGCCCAAACCGGAACCGACCGTCAACAGCGTCAGCACCTGGACCGTCACAGTACGCGGGCCCTTCAGTCGTTTCGCCCTGCCGGACACCTTGCCGCTGGCAGCAATGCCTGATCATGTCCGGGTCGATAGTGATCACGGCCAGCGGAATACCGAAACCGTGACCGGCGGCCTCACATCGGTGGTCAGCTACACCCTGTCGGCCCTGCCGCGCCAAATAGGAAC
>CAYWIQ010000045.1:0-10601 GCA_964458405.1 uncultured Chromatiaceae bacterium | reverse complement strand
CTTTTGAGTCATCACCTCCCAATCCATAGATCCGGAATCGTCCAACTCGAAAAAGACATTGGGATCAACGGAGGTCGCGGTCGACAGCGGCGTTTGAGTGAGATTCAGGCTACCCGCCAAAACGGACCCCGTTCCCACCATAAAACTCAACGTAAACGTCAAGACTAAACGCTGCAAAACAATTTTCTGGGATCTCATGGCCGTTCTCCGCGAAATACTGGCATCCCAGCCGTTAGTTGAACCTTACCGCACAGGTGGATTGCAAGATGGACTGCGCATCATCCGACCCGCCAGTGCCTCGGGCGGTGACCCGATAGAAATATCTTCCGGTTGGAGGATTAGTGCCTATACCCAAGGAGTCCTTGACATAGGTCTTAGCCTCGATGACGTAATAAGGATCCGTGTTGACATCGGCGATGTCTTTTACGCCGGTGGTACCGTATTCCAGGGTATTGGTTTGCCACCAACTCTCCGTTTGGCTGGTCAAATCGGGCAACGTGCCGGACGCCCAGACTTGACATGGCGGCGACCCGCAAGTCGAGACCTCCGCCGGTTTAGCTGACTGGGAAAGCAACCAAGCCTCACCGTCCTCCAGAGAGGCCTCCGTTGCCTGCAAGGAGATATTCTTGTCGCGCATATTTCCCGCCATCTTTTCTTCCAGCGAAGTGGTACTCATTGAGGTAACGCCTACCAATGTCATTATCAACAGGATGAATAGGCTGACGATGAGTACCGCACCGCGTTGATGCGAAGCATGGAATTTTCCATCGCAACTCATCGCTATTTTCTCACCGGGAAGATTACTCATAGCACTCTATTCCTCACCGCTACCGTAGTAGTAAAATTACGCGTAACGCGATTACCTGGGGTCAATGACGTTTGATCTTCGGCGGTCTGCACGGTTATTTGCACTTTCATGCTATAGACATTATTGAAGTCCGTAACATTACCGGCATCTACATATCGGTCTACGGAATCGTCGTTGTTGGTATCTTCGCCGTAGAGAATCTGCAAATTTGTGACATCGTCCACAATTTCCTGATCGGCACCGTCAACGCTTCTCCATAAGGCATTCTGGCCGTCGGCACCCGCCTTAACTGTATAAATGATTTCATGGACGTGATAAACCGCGGCATCCGTTCCGTATAGATTGGCGAGTTGTTGGCCATTTCCCGGCGTACCTACCGCCAAGTCGTGCTCGACGGTGCCGGTACCGCTGGGGTCACTGCCCGTGATTTGGAAAATGTCCCCACCTGAACAGTCGCTAACCACTACAACATCACCCGACTTCAGATCATTGGTCGCGCTGATCTGCAACGGCGTCGTTACGGCGCTGGCAGCCGCCTGCAGTGAATAGCCGGTAGTGTCGGCACCATTCAGGGTTAGAGAATCGGGAGTGGTGCCACCGCCGTCGGTTCCGCTAATTGCGCTTCCCGAGTAATCTATGTAACCGGCACCTGCAGACAAGTCATTATTAACATTTGCCGAATTGGACTGGCATCCCCAATAACTCGCCATCCGGACATCATTGGTAATAAAGTTCAACGCAAAGCGGCCGCTCTCCTGGACCCGCGAAAGCGCCTCTTCGATACGGTAGGTCTGTTTGCTACTCGCGAATATCTGGATTAGGCCGGCACTGACGAGCAAGCCGATGGTGATCGCCACCATCAACTCCACCATACTCAGGCCACGCTGAATATGTATTGGCTTTGTTACAATTTTGGAAATCATAGCCTGCTACTCACCGCGAAACACTTGAGCGTTCCGGAACCGCATGTCAAAGTGGCCGAACCATTGCGATCATCGTCCCACATGACCGTGACGGTAAATATGGTGCCCGCGCCACCCCCCGCCACTTTTCCGTTTCCGGTGGGCAATTGCGTGGAAAGCTCTTGCTGCCAATCGTACATATCATATTGGGACATTTGCGATGAACTGCACGCGGTACTCTCGCAACCTGGGTCGGTATAGGTGTTTGCGGTTGTATCGATCGAATTGTAATCGCCAGTGGTCACGCCGGCTTTATTTGAACGCATTCGGTCGATCATATCGTAAGCCAATGCTGTCGCCTGACTGCGCAGATAGGCGCTATGATTACTCTGTTGCCCTGCCGCTTGAAGGCCGGCGATCCCCAGCAGGCCTACCGACAACACCACAATGGCTATCAAGACCTCCAGCAGGGTAAAACCGTGGTTGTTTTTGAGGGAGGTTCGCATCATGCAATGGCCTTCTAAGGGTTACAGCTACCCGCCGCGGAACTGGTTGCGCTTTCGGTGCTAACCCGACCAATTGCGCTGATTTGCACCGCCTTGGCCTGGGCGACATAGCCCCTGTCATCGCACAAAACCAGAAATCCCGATTGGGTTGAGGATGCCCCCCCGCCAATCTGCTGGGTCGCCCCGCTTTCCACGTAAGAAACATAGTTACTTAGGTTCGCCCCCCCTCTCAAAGTAACGCCGTTGTTGAGGGCGCTATGGACTCGGAGCACATCGGTAGCAGCATTTGCTACAACACCGTCGTCATTGACATCGTTAAATACGATCCATCCCTGCTCCCATCCCCCTGATCCCGCGCAACTGGCCTCATCGCTGCTCTTGCACACCGTCACCCGGCTGCCGCGCTTTATCGCTTCACTTCTTGCCAAGTTGAGGGCGGTTACAAAATCATTGGCTTGGGTGATCAATCGATTGTTCTTCATTAATTCGGAAAAACTTGGAACGGCCAAAGATATAAGAATCCCTGCTACCGTTAACGTCGCTATAAGCTCCACTAGCGTAAAACCCCGACTGCCGGGGTGATGCGAATTCTTGTAAGTGACTGGTTGAATAAACATTTTCATACCGGTAAATATCGGCTAGTGTGTTCCTGAGCTTTAGAGCATACGGTCCTATCCGATGGTAAATTTATCCGCCATCTGAGAAGATTGCTGAGATATATGTCACACTTTTGGCGACCAGACCCAGCCGGACCGGTTGGCATCTTTACTGCCAGATTGACCGACGACCAAATCTACCCATACCGCCTTTAATAAATTTTCCCGCTGGACCGACAACCTATTAGCCACAGGAGATTCAGTAACAAAATTCCTCTGGAAATTCACAAAGGTACTGAAAAGTGAACGCTGAAGGCCCCCATAACAAAACCGGATTGCTCCTGGCAGGCGGAGGTGCCCGCGCCGCCTACCAAGTGGGGATGCTCAAAGCGATCTCAACCTTACTACCACGCAAGGCGAGAAACCCATTCCAAGTAATTAGCGGCACATCCGCAGGCGCCATTAACGGCACGGCTCTGGCCATATATTCTTCTAACTTTCACACGGCGGTACATCGCTTGGTTAGCGTTTGGGAGAACTTCCATGCCGACCGGGTGTTCAGAACAGATCCATGGGGGGTGATGACCACCGGAACGCGTTGGTTGGCAACCATGATGTTTGGAGGGCTAGGTAGATATAATCCCCATTCTTTGCTGGACCGCTCCCCTTTATCAGAGCTGCTGCACACCAGGCTGGCCTTTGACCGTATACAAACCGCCATTGACGAAGGCCATTTACATGCCTTAGGCATTACTTGCTCCAGTTATCTATCCGGACAATCGGTCACCTTCTATCAAGGATCACCGATGATCCCGCCATGGCGCAGGGCGCGACGGATCGGCCAGCCAACCAAAATCGGTCTGCCGCATATCCTGGCATCATCCGCAATTCCCTTGGTCTTTTCGGCGGTTAAGATCAACCACGAACACTATGGCGACGGTTCGATGCGTCAAATCGCCCCCATCAGCCCGGCTCTGCATATGGGTGCGGATCGAGTATTAATAGTGGGGGCTCGCAATCAGCCCATAGCGCTCTCTCAAGCAGAGAGGGAGGAATATCCCTCATTGGCTCAAATCGCCGGTCATGTATTGAATAGTATTTTTTTGGACTCATTAGAGGCGGATCTGGAAAGGCTGGGCCGCGTAAATAAAACCGTAAGCTTAATCCCCTCCCATCATCTCACAGAAGGAAATACTACTCTTCGTCATGTCGACGTCCTGGTCATCACTCCCAGTCAAGAGCTGGATGAAATCGCGGCCAAACATGCCAAGCTATTACCGCAAACAATTCGATTTTTTCTTAAACGAATCGGCGGCACGAGCCCTAACGGCGCAAACCTGATCAGCTATCTATTGTTTGAACGGGAATATTGTCGAGAGTTGATCTCTTTGGGGTATCATGACGCTTTGGCACGCAAGGACGAAATCATGTCTTTCCTCGGCATAAGGCAGGCGCATAAAATCAACAACAACGCCGCATGATATTCACAAACGATGACGCATATCTCCAAAGGCAAATCCTTGGATAGGCACATCCAACGCACGGGTTAGCGCCATCACTTTAAACAACTCCCCCATTTCATGGGGCATAGTCAACTTCTTTATCTGTTGGGACCATTGCAAACGGATAAGCTCATCATCGGTTTCATTCAAAAAATCGACAATCCCATTGGCTAACAGAAATGTAGCTTGCGTAGTGTAACCCGCCACGTTCAAATCAACGGCATGTCCCGCCTCCGCGATCGCGGTGAAATCAACGTGCGCCGTGATATCCTGTAAGCCTACCAAGATTAACGGATCATCATGCGCCCTATGGCGATAGTGACACATCAACGTCCCTTGACTGCGATCGGGGTGGTAATATTCCCGACGCGGAAATCCGTAATCAATAATCAATAACATACCAGCCGCCAGCATTTCAGAAACGCTGCCGATCCATGCGGAAGCCGCCAGATTGATCTCCGAGACATACCCCACGGGAAGACCCTCACTCAGTTGCAAATCAGCAATGCGTTGCGCCACCTCCGGGCCGGGCGTGTTCTGACACCATCTCCACCGTCCCCCATCTTGCTCAACATACAATTCAGCCGCGCCCTCCCGGGTGATGGTGAAACAATGTACCGGCATGGCATCCAACAATTCATTGGCCAGAACGACGCCTCTGAATCCGGGCTCGGGCAATTTATCCAACCATATGACGCGCTCTTGAAATTCGGGCAGTCGCTCCTTGATCAAACGCTGTTGCCTATCGCGAAGCTCACCACTGCGTTCAAGAATATAGTAATGACCCGGTAGACAATCGTTCTCACCAAGAAACTCCATAATGTCCGCCGCCATGATCCCACTGCCGCCCCCCACCTCAAGCACATCCCCTCCCTGCAGAGCGTCCAGGACCTGCTGTACTTGTCGCGCCAGGCAACGGGAAAAAAGCGGGGAACACTCCGGCGCGGTTATAAAGTCCCCTTTGTCGCCGAATTTATACGAGCCCCCACTGTAGTAGCCCAGCCCGGGCGCGTACAGAGCCAATTCCATGAACCGGGCAAAGCTGAGACGACCGCCATTCTGTTCGGCTTCTTGAGCAATCGATTTCTGCAGGCGTACACTGTGCTCATGTGCGACGGAATCCGGCGGAGGCAAGCCCCTTTGGCGCAGCACATCGTATATATTAAAATCGCTGTCGGAATTCATATCTACCAGCCTTCAATCCTCTTTAGTATATAGCGCAGCTCAGCGAGCCCATTATGCAAAGCGACCATGACTCGACAGAAAAAGTTATCTTAATCTCCGGTGCGGCACATCGCATCGGCGCCACCATTGCTCGACACTTACATAGCTTGGGCATGAACATCATCGTCCACTATCGCGACTCTCGTCAGGCTGCTGAGGAACTGCAACGCGAACTGCAGGCTCGACGCGCCGATTCAATCCAACTAATCCACGGCGATTTATTGGCTACGCCCACCTTTCCCGCACTCCTAGATGAAGCCTATGCTTGGAGAAAGCGCCTCGACGTACTTGTCAACAATGCGTCCAGCTTCTACCCCACACCGGTAACTGATACCAATGAGCGCCAATGGGACGACCTCCTCGGCAGCAATCTAAAGGCCCCCTTTTTTCTGAGTCAGGCCGCCGTCCCCTACCTTCGTCAACAGAACGGCTGTATCGTTAATATCGTTGACATTCACGGCGATCGGCCGCTGAAGGGGTATCCCGTTTACAGCATCGCCAAGGCCGGGTTGGTCATGCTTACCAAGGCCTTGGCGCGGGAATTGGCTCCTGACATTCGAGTAAACGCCGTAGCACCCGGCGCGATCCTTTGGCCTGAACAGGGTGCCGATGACGAAACTCGCACACACATCGTAGCTCGCACCGCATTAAAGCGCCAAGGCAACCCCCTCGACGTGGCGCGGACGGTTGTCTTCCTAATAAGGGATGCCGAGTATATGACCGGCCAAGTGTTAACCGTAGACGGCGGCCGATCATTGAGCAATTAGTTGCTTCAGCCTGACACCCAAATCCAGCAAATGCAGGATATTCTCAGGCACCGCCGGTGGTCGGCGGCCATGATCTGGAGACTCTACATCCCCCCGCGCTTCATCCAAGGTCGATATCGACGGGCCATAATGGTTGGCTGGCCTGATCGAACTCCTGCCACAACTCGGCGAAGCGCCGACCATCAAGCGGATTGCGCAGTGCGCCGGCAATCTCCGCCAACGGGCCAAGGACGAAGGCATAACGGGTGATCTCTTCCCGCGGCAATCGTACCCCGCCTTCATCCATCACGACATCGCCATAGAGCAGTAGATCCAGATCCAATGTTCGGGGACTGAATCGCGGCAGAGTCCGATCACGGGAATTGTCCAGCTCGATATCCCGCAACGCGGTTAACACCTCCCACACTGATGCCTCGGTATCAAAACCGACCACGAGATTGTAGAATTTATCTCCCTGGAAACCCACGGCCTCGCTCTCGAAGACCCGTGACACGATCAGCGGACCGAAACGCTCCCGTAACGCCGTTAAAGCCGAACGGACATAACGCTCGCGTTCGACATTGCTGCCGACACTGACAAAGACTCTCGCCATGTCAGCCACATTCCCCGCGCTCGATAATCACCCCGACATCTCGGGCACCGCGTACCGCCCCCTGCTTGTTGACTCTCAGACGCAACCACGGCACCGCGAATTCATCCAATACCAACGTCGCCACTTGCTCGGCGAGGGTCTCCACCAATTGAAATTCACTGCGACCCACAAAATCGATCAGCCGTTTTGCCACGGCCTTGTAATTGAGCGTATCGTCCAGATCGTCGCTGGCGGCTGCACGACGGATGTCCGCCGCCATTTCCAGATCAAGAATCACCGTTTGCCTAACCCGCCGTTCCCAGTCAAACACCCCGATCATGGTATCGATACGGAGATCGTGTAAATATATAATGTCCATGACTTAGCTTACCAAACGCCCATCCAAAACCATAGGTACAATATACAACGCATTGGATTCGATGGCTGCTGTTCGCGTATAATTCCTAACCCAAGACATCTCGTGCATAGCCCGCCACCATTCCGAATCTAGACAACTTATGACCACCGCTATATTTCTGGCCATCGGCGCCTATCTATTCGGATCATTGTCCGCGGCCATCATCATTTGCAAACTATTGGGCCTACCCGATCCCCGCACCCAAGGCTCACGTAACCCAGGCGCCACCAACGTCCTGCGAATCGCGGGTAAAAAGATGGCGGCATTGGTACTGCTGGGCGATATGCTCAAGGGTTTGATCCCTCTCCTGATCGCGCGGGCCTTTGACGTGGAAGACCATATCCTGGCCGCAGTGGGGCTCGCCGCCTTTCTTGGCCATCTCTACCCCGCCTTCTTCGGTTTCCATGGTGGCAAGGGCGTTGCAACCTCGCTCGGCGTACTATTGGGGTTGGCCTGGCCGCTCGGGGTCGCGGCCCTCGCCACTTGGCTGTTCATGGCCAAAGTATTTCGTATATCTTCCCTGTCGGCGGTCGTTGCCGCCGTAATGGCACCGATATACACCTGGTTATTGCTTGATTCCATGCCATTACTGGTTATGGTCTGTGTGATCAGCACCATGCTGCTGTGGCGCCATCGCGGCAACATCCAACGCCTGGTCAACGGCGCCGAAGCTAAGATTGGGCGCTAAAAGTATTTCTAACCTCAGAGTGCCGCAATAAATATTGAAGCAATCCGGTCATCTTCAATCGATATTCTTGCCTGCCCCAAAGCATGGTCCGAATTTTTATCATCCGCATTCTGTTCAACGATCTGCGCATCTCGATGAGACTACTTGAGATTGCCCCATTGCAGGCAACCTCGTCACGAGCTCGTTAACTTGCAAAAGGCCACATTATTGGCCTGACTGCTGCCTGGGTTTATCCGGTAGATACAGCGCCCCTTTTTGACCACAGGCCGACAACGAAACAACAATCAGAAAAACCGATAATATCCAGCCAAATAAACGCCACTTATGCACCTGTATACCCCCTATAAATCGCGGTACAATGACAACCCCAATCAGCAACCTGATTAAAATCGAGAATATATAACCCCAAAAAGATGAACACCTCAACCACTACTCTACCCTGCGTGGAAATCAATCCCGACGCAAGCCCCGCTGCCGTAGTGATTTGGTTGCATGGCCTAGGCGCCGACGGCCACGATTTCGCCCCAATCGTCCCCCGCCTTCATGCGAAGCTAAGCATCGCTACTCGCTTCATCTTTCCCCATGCCCCTCACCGCCCCGTCACAATAAATGGCGGATATGTAATGCGCGCTTGGTATGATATCGCCAACCTGGACCTTTCCCATGCCGAGGATGCGAACGGCATACGCGAATCAGCTGCGCAACTGGAAGCCTTGATTCAAACACAAATAGATAATGGTATAGCCGCCGAACACATCGTCTTGGCGGGTTTTTCTCAAGGAGGCGCTGTAGCACTGCATTGCGGACTGCGTTACCCACAGCGTCTGGGCGGCATCCTTGCCTTATCCACATATCTGCCACTGGCCACCACCATCGCCGCAGAGCGAAATTCCGCCAATAATGATATCCCCATATTCATGGCGCATGGCCAGGAGGACGAGGTTGTCCCACTGCCCCATGCACTGACATCCAAAACTCTTCTAGAGCAGCTTAATTATAAGGTGGATTGGCGGAGCTACAACATGCCTCACAGCCTATGCGATCAAGAATTAGAGGATATAGTCACCTGGCTGAATCACACCCTGAAGAACTAATTTCCAGATCCCCTCATCGTAGCGCTGACTTTTTCAACGGCTTGATTGAGCTGATCTTCGACTTGCTTCTTGAAATTTAAGAAGTGAATAGTCTGGATACGACCACCGGCTTCGACGGCGAACATCGTCCTTGGCAAATCCAAATCGGTTATATAGATTGGATAACGAGCTTTGCTCTCCCTCTTCTTCAACATAAAAGCGGCCACGGCCTCGAAGAGGTTTTCGCCGTATTGGATTCCAGGGAATTCCACATCATTGCAGTAAATGGTGAAACGTGAGGGGTTATCTTCGCTGGCATCGCTGATCACCTGAACATTGTAATAATGTCCCGTCAACTTATCAGACTCAACAGAGACGATCATCAGCCTGCGACGACCGTGATCATCCTTTACTGCCTCGTAGAATTCTATTTCCGGCGAGGGCATATCGCTTTCGTCGATCGAAATATCGTTCCGCTGCCGGTTAATGACCGACTTGAAAAATATATTCAAGTGCTCCACCAATGCCTCGCGATCGTAAAACGAGATGCGCTGACTGAATAGCGAACCACGCTCATCTACTACGTAGATTTCCGCCATACCACCGTTGACGCGATATACAACCTGAATCACGCCAGGCCGGTTAATCTTTAAAACCAGCGGCAATAAACCTTCACCAAGCGCATAGCGATCTATGACTACCGGGCTGAATACCGGTTGACTATTAGATAGATAGTTAACGAGCTGCTCGTGATCACCAAGCTTGCTGTAACGCAAGATGGCATTATCCAGATACAGCGCGTAAAAACTCTGCTCTACCGCCAATATGTACCGAGCCGCTCTCCCCGCCTCACTTTCGTAGTAGCAGGCAATAATATCCTCGAACAATTCCTTGATTCGCTGGCTGATGGCCGCCCCCCGGTTCGAAGAGAAGCAAAATACGGCCGGCATCGAAGGAGAGACACCACCGCCTGGCGGCGCCCATTGCAAATATTCGCTCAGGCAACTCAACAAGCCGTCCACACCCAGATAACGGAAGGTCAATACTTCCTTCCAGCTGCTGAGTATGACCTGGTCGAACGTCAGCGCCAAATTTTCCGCCAGCCCGCTGAAATTGAGGGCGTCAGTGCGCGAGGTCGTAAGATGCCTACCCTCACGGGTGTGTTGATGCAATGGATCAATGCCGACATTGATGAGTATGACACCCGTGACCGTACGCGCCGGATACGCCAGATCGTTAATATCCGTTGACATAATTTTATCGATGGGAAACGCACGCTGCAGCACTTGTATCATGCTGTTCAATTCACGCATGGTAAGGTGACTATTCTGGGCCTGCAGCACGATCGACGTCCTGTCGTCGATCAACCCGTTACAATAACTCCACACAATCAATTCGCTCACGGTACGGCCCCGTTTCAACGGCATATTTGCCGCAATCTCATTGGCGGCGACCGCACCACGGAACAACGCCCAAACCTCCTGCCCTTCCGGGGAATTAAATTGATGCAGGGATACTTGGCCTTCCCATATATCGTCGGATATTC
>CAYWIQ010000044.1:0-10790 GCA_964458405.1 uncultured Chromatiaceae bacterium | reverse complement strand
TTATTTATTCAGTCGGCCATTACCTGCAAGTGAGGTCGTTAGTAATTTCTGGCAGGGGGTGCCCGACAAGGGATTCCGATGATGGGTCAAAGGTTGTCGCTAGGGTGTTAGCCTGAACAGGTATTCCTGCATGCCATTACGCAACAGCACCGATTTTATCACGGTGAATTGCCAGAAAAATTTTTTCAGATCAGTTTGATTGAAGCGGGGTGAGGGGCGCGTTGCCTTAGTAGGTGGTTGGTATTCCAACCGGTCGTCGGAGATGATTCTAAAGGATATGGGTTGCGCCGACATTTCTTTCTGGGAATAGACCAACAGGTAGACGTAGGCCCCGGGTTTCATGAGCGGTGCAAGCAGATCGATAAATGCCTTGCATAGATCGGGATTGAGGTAATTGAAGATGTCCCAGGCGATAACCACGTCGATTGATCCAGGGTTGACGTCAGCCGCCCATTGATTAAACCAATGCATCAGAGCAGCCTTGTTATCGGCGGTATCATCACCCAAGCCGGGAGTCATCTCATGGATGTCTTCGATCAATAAACGGCAGCGAAACCTGGATAACACCTCCAGGTTGGCGGCGCGAGCGGGGCCGAGATCCAGAATTACCAACTTGTGCTCATTGTCCATTACCTCGAACAGTGAGGCCAACACGGGAGAATTGGTTTCTTGAACTCCGTAGGATTTTAGACCCGTTTCGAATTTGGCGTGGTTTACAAACATTACCTCAACACCCGCTGCTACGCTCGCTCATAACCGATGATATACCTCTCTTATGCCAAGCTAACTTACTTGACGGCCCCTTTGGTGGCATCCAGCGGTTGCTTGTCAGTCCCCGGGGTTTTGTCCAGCTTGAAAACAGAGGCGGTGTCGTTGCGTGGCGGGGTCGATTCATTCTTTTTGTTGTAGTCCATATCCATGCTGCCTTTGAATCGTGCGCCGTCTTCCAAGCTCACCCTCGGCGCTGTTACATTGCCGTTGACGTTGCCGCTCTTTTTGATCACCACTTTCTCTTCGCCTAGGATATCCCCTTTGAGGGTGCCTTCAACGGTGATCGTGCGCGCAAAAACATTGGCGCTGATATTGCCGTTCTGACCGATGGTCAGGTTGTTTTGTTTGAGGTTGATGGTGCCCTCGACATGGCCTTGGATGATCAAGTCTTCCTCGCCGGTAAGGTCGCCTTTGATAAATATGGAAGGACCTATAGTCGCCAGGCCGGTGGACCGTTCATATGACGGCTGTTTCGATGGGGTGGCAGAGCTGCTTGAGCTTGCAACTTCTTGAGTATCGCCGGGTTTTCCGGTATTTCGCTTCAACGGATTCATCTCGAACATAGCCAATCTCCTTTGGTTCTCTGCCAATTCCTTTTAAGGACGCGGTGTAGTGTAAATATTTTGACGGTACAGGAAGTACACACAGATATCGGCACGGGACCGTGATTCTCAAGCGTTAGGTTTTACCAGCAAATTCTAACCGTAGCAATAGCCGCCATGACGACGAGAAGATTCCGTGAAAATGTCGCCGAACGACGACGAGCCTTACAGTTTCAGGGTGTGTGGGCGTTTTGCGAATGGGGATAGGCGGTTTATCTGCACCTCGCACTCTAGGAATTTGATAGAAAGGGCGCCAAAGCCGGTTAAACCCCTTGCCGCTCTGTCTCTATAAGGAGACAGAGCGGCAAGGGATTACAGCACTAAGAAACGGGTGGTTGATAGGCGTCAACCGGCGATTAGCCATGCCCCCTCGATGCAGGTGAAATCATTGACGGATTTTTTTGGCGGAGAACGGCGTGGCTTGCATCAGCACGGAGCGCAGATAGTAGCCGGTATGCGAGCTGTCTTGTTCGGCAACCGATTCCGGCGTCCCCGCGGTTAGGATTTCGCCGCCTTTTTCACCGCCCTCGGGACCGAGATCGATGATCCAATCGGCGGTTTTTATCACATCCAGGTTGTGTTCGATGATGACGATGGTATTGCCTTGGTCGCGCAGCCGGTGCAAGACAACGAGTAGTTGTTGAATATCGTGGAAGTGCAGGCCGGTGGTCGGCTCGTCGAGGATATAGAGCGTGCGGCCGGTGCCGCGTTTGGAGAGTTCCCGCGATAGCTTGACGCGCTGCGCCTCGCCGCCGGATAAGGTGGTGGCATTCTGACCCAGCTTGATATAAGTCAAGCCGACATCCATCAACGTTTGCAGCTTGTTCTTGACTATGGGTACGGCGTTAAAAAAGTTCAGCGCGTCTTCCACGGTCATTTCCAGTATTTCGAAGATGTTCTTGCCTTTGTAATGAATCTCCAGGGTTTCGCGGTTGTAACGCATTCCCTTACACACGTCACAGGGAACGTAGATATCCGGAAGAAAGTGCATTTCCACCTTGATGACACCGTCGCCCTGGCAGGCCTCGCAGCGCCCGCCTTTGACGTTGAAACTGAAACGGCCCGGCCCATAACCACGGGAACGCGCCTCCTGGGTGGCGGCGAACAGTTCGCGTATCGGGGTGAACAGGCCGGTATAGGTCGCCGGGTTGGAACGGGGCGTGCGACCGATGGGGCTTTGATCGATGTTGATGACCTTGTCGAACTGATCGAGTCCGATGATCTCGCGGCACGGGGCAGGTTCTTCACTACTGTCATAGAGGGTACGTGCGGCATGGCGGTAGAGGGTGTCGTTGACCAGAGTGGATTTGCCCGAACCCGATACGCCGGTGACACAGGTCATCAATCCTAACGGAAAGTCGACATCGACATTTTTGAGATTGTTGCCGGTGGCGCCGCGCAGTTGCAATTGGCGAGAGTCGTCGTTGGCGACCCGATTGAGTGGCACGGCGATGCTCAATTCCCCCGACAGGTATTTGCCGGTCAGTGAGGCGGGGTTGGCGATCACCGCCTGGGGCGTACCTTGGGCGACGATGCGGCCGCCGTGAACGCCGGCGCCGGGACCGATATCCACCACATGATCGGCGGTGCGGATGGCATCTTCATCGTGTTCCACCACAATCACGGTGTTGCCGAGATCGCGCAGATGTTTCAGGGTATCGAGCAGCCGTTGGTTGTCACGTTGATGCAGGCCGATGGACGGTTCGTCCAGTACATACATCACGCCTACCAACCCGGCGCCGATCTGGCTGGCCAGGCGGATGCGTTGCGCCTCGCCGCCCGACAAGGTGTCGGCGCTGCGGTCGAGGGCCAGGTAATCGAGTCCCACATTGACCAGGAATTTCAACCGTTCGCAGATCTCCTTGAGGATCTTGGCGGCGATCTCGCCGCGGCGACCCGGCAGGCTCAAGGTACTGAACAACTGATGGGCGCGGCTGATCGACATGTGGGTCACTTCCGGCAGGTTATGGCCGGCGATGAATACGTAACGCGCCTCGCGGCGCAGCCGCGTGCCCTGGCAGTCGGGACAGGCCTGGGAATTGAGGTACTTGGCCAATTCCTCGCGGATGACATTGGATTCCGTTTCGCGATAGCGGCGCTCCATGTTGGGCAGGATGCCTTCGAAGGGATGGGAACGGCTGGTTCTGCCGCCGCGTTCGTTCAGATAGCTGAATTTGATATTTTCCTCGCCGCTGCCGTAGAGGATCACGTCTTGAATATGATCCGGTAATTCCGCGAAAGGTGTATCAACATTGAAGCGATAGTGTTTGGCCAGGGACTGCAGCAACTGGAAATAATAGACGTTGCGCCGGTCCCAGCCGCGCACCGCGCCGCCGGCCAGGCTCAATTCGGGGTTGGGGATGATGCGCTCCCGGTCGAAGAACTGGCGCACGCCCAGGCCGTCGCAGCTGGGGCAGGCGCCGACGGGATTATTGAAGGAGAACAGGCGCGGCTCCAACTCCGCGACGCTGTAGCCGCACTGCGGGCAGGCGAAGCGCGCCGAGAAGATGAGCTCCGTCTCCTCATCCAAAAGCACCACCTTGACCAGGCCCTCGCCCATGGCCAGCGCGGTCTCGAAGGAATCCGCCAGACGTTGTTGAATGTCGGCGCGTACCTTGAGGCGATCCACTACCACCTCGATAGTGTGTTTTTTTCGCAGATCCAATTTGGGGACGTTATCAAGCTCCACTACCGCGCCGTCGATGCGGGCACGCACATAGCCTTGGCTGCGCAGCTCTTCGATGAGCTTGAGGTATTCGCCTTTGCGTTCCTGAACGACTGGAGCAAGCAACATCAATTTGCTGCCCTCGGGCAGCGCCAGCACCTGATCCACCATCTGACTGACGGTTTGCGCGGCGAGTACCGTGCCGTGTTCGGGACATTGCGGTTCGCCGGTACGGGCGAACAGCAGCCGCAGATAGTCGTAGATCTCGGTGACCGTGCCCACGGTGGAGCGCGGATTATGGGAGGTGGATTTCTGCTCAATAGAGATAGCCGGCGATAAGCCCTCGATGTGATCAACATCGGGTTTTTCCATGATAGATAGGAATTGCCGCGCGTAACTGGACAGCGATTCCACATAACGGCGCTGCCCTTCGGCATATATCGTATCGAAGGCCAACGAAGACTTGCCGGAGCCGGATAGCCCGGTGATGACGATCAATTTGTCGCGCGGCAGGTCTAAGGTGATATTTTGCAAATTGTGCGTACGGGCGCCGCGAATATGAATATAATCCATCCTGAGTTTTCCGCTAGCAAGCTAACCTGTTAATATACCCGCCTCCAGTCTTTGTACGCAAAATAGATAGGTAGTGCAGTGAACGAAGCAAACATGACTCAAACGGAAAAACGCGCCGCGTTATCCTTGGCCGCCATTTTCTCCACGAGAATGTTGGGGTTATTCATGATCCTGCCGGTGTTCGCCTTATATACGCAACACCTTAAGGGATCGACCCATGCATTGTTCGGGTTGGCGATCGGTATCTACGGATTGACCCAGGCGATATTGGGCATCCCATTTGGCATGCTGTCCGACCGGTTCGGCCGCAAGCCCATCATCACCTTGGGATTGTTGATCTTTGCGGTGGGTAGCGTCGTGGCCGCCATGTCGGACACCATCTACGGCGTTATCCTTGGCCGTGCCCTGCAGGGCGCCGGGGCCATCGCCGCGGCCGTTATGGCCCTGGCCGCCGACCTGACCCGCGAAGAACACCGTCTCAAGGCCATGGCGACCATTGGCGCCAGTATCGGCATGTCCTTTACCGTCGCCCTGGTACTGGGCCCCATCCTCAACCATTGGATGGGCGGCGTGCCGGGTATCTTCTGGCTGACGGCGGTCTTGGCGTTGCTGGCCATCGCCGTGTTGTACCTGTGGGTGCCCACGCCCGCCACTTCCCACGTCCACCACGATGCGGAGCCGGTACTGGCCGATTTCGGACCGGTGTTGAAAAACCCCAATTTATTGCGGCTCAATTTCGGCGTATATGCTCTGCATTTGCTGCTCACCTCCACCTTCGTGGTAGTGCCCTTGGCCCTGCGAGACGATGCCCATCTGCCCACGGGGCAGCACTGGGTGGTGTACCTGGTAGTGATGCTGATCGCCCTGGCGGTGATGGTGCCGTTCGTGATCATTGCCGAAAAGCGTCGTAAGATGAAACAGGTCTTCGTCGCCGCGATCGCGGTGTTGATGCTCGCCGAAGTGGTGTTCATGGCCGAGTACCACCACCTCGCCGGACTGATTGCCGGTTTGCTGTTGTTCTTCATTGCCTTCAATCTACTGGAGGCCACGCTGCCCTCTTTGATTGCCAAGATGGCTCCGCCGGATAAGAAAGGCACGGCCATGGGCGTCTATTCCAGTTCACAATTTCTGGGCGCCTTTAGCGGTGGTGCGCTGGGCGGCTGGTTGTTGGGGGCGGAGGGCATGGTGTGGGTGTTCGGTATGGGCATGGTGGCGGCGGCACTGTGGCTAGGCGTAGCGGCGACCATGCAGCCACCGCGCTACCTGAGCAGCCACCTGTTGCAAGTGGGTAAGGTCAGTCAAGCCGAGGCCAGCGTGCTGGTAGAGCGCCTCCTGGGGGTTCCGGGGGTGGCGGAGGCGGTGGTCATCGTGGAAGAAGGCGTGGCCTATCTGAAGGTTGACAAGACCAAGCTCGATATGGATTCCTTGCGCAGCTTTTCCGTGGCGAAATCATGAATGAAAAAGCGGTCGAACTAAGATAAGCTTCGGCTTTAAAGGGCGGCAGGCAAAGCGAGGGTGCGAATATGGCAAGAGGCGTTAATAAGGTAATCCTGATCGGCAACCTGGGCAAAGATCCGGAGGTGCGGTATATGCCCAGCGGTGGAGCGGTGACCAATGTCACTATCGCCACCAGCGAATCCTGGAAGGACAAGCAAAGCGGGGAGCAACAGGAACGCACCGAGTGGCACAACGTTGTTTTTTTCAACCGCTTGGCCGAGATTGCGGGAGAATATCTCAAGAAAGGTTCGAAGGTTTATGTAGAGGGAAGCCTCCGTACCCGCAAGTGGCAGGATAAAGAAGGTAAAGACCGTTATACCACGGAAATTGTTGCAGGTGAGATGCAAATGCTGGATAGCCGGGGTGGTGGCGGTGGCGCGGCTCCGCAGCGTGAAGGCGGCGGCGGAAGTTGGCAAAAGGGTGAGGCCGTTGCCGAGACAGCCGGCGACTTTGATGACGATATACCATTCTAAGCGGCCGGCCACCCCCTGCCGCTAGCGTAAATGTAAGCTTCAAGCCGCAGGCGATCCGCTTGTAGCTTGAGGCTTTTTACGTATTACAACAACAAGGGACGGTCATGAACCTCCACGAGTTCCAGGCAAAGCAAATATTCGCACGCTACGGGATTCCTGTGCCGCGCGGCGGCGAGGCGGAAAATGTGGAGCAGGCGCGCGCCATCGTCAGCCACCTCGGCGGGCAAAAATGGGTAGTGAAGGCACAGATCCATGCCGGTGGCCGAGGCAAGGCCGGCGGCGTGAAGATTGTGGAAGGCGTGCCGGAATTGGAGCACACTGTGACGACCCTGGTAGGGTCGCGCCTGGAGACCCATCAAACGCCGCCGTCTGGATTGCCCGTCAGCTACGTATTGATCGAACCCGTGCTGGGAGTGGCGCGGGAGTTTTACCTGGGCGCCGTCATCGATCGCGCTCGCGAACGGGTGGTATTCATGGCCTCGGCCATGGGCGGCATGGATATCGAGCAGGTGGCCGCCAGCCAGCCCGATAAGATACTGACCCTCCCTGTCGATCCGGTGGTGGGCCTGCAACCCTATGAATGGCGACAGGTCGGCTTCGCCCTAGGGCTGGAGATGGCCCAATTTCAGGCATTGAGCACGGTGATGGGCGGCCTGTATCGGTTATTTATGGAACAGGACGCCAGTTTAGTCGAGATCAATCCCTTGGTGTTGACAGCAGAGGGGGATCTGGTGGCGGCGGACGCCAAGGTCAACCTCGATGACAATGCCTTGTATCGTCACCCTGACCTGACTGCGCTAAAGGATCCCACACAAGAAAACGAAAAGGAACTCATCGCCCAACAACACGGACTCAATTATATCCCGCTGGATGGCAGCATCGCCTGTATGGTGAACGGCGCCGGCCTGGCCATGGCCACTATGGATATCATTAAGCTGCACGGCGGAGAACCGGCCAATTTCCTCGACGTCGGTGGCGGCACCACGGCGGAACGGGTGGCCGAGGCGTTCAAATTGATTTTGTCCGACGATAAGGTCAAGGCGGTGCTGGTGAATATCTTCGGCGGTATCGTGCGGTGCGACCTCATCGCCGAGGGTATTATCAAGGCCGTTCAAGAAGTGCATGTGGCCGTGCCGGTGGTGGTACGGCTGGAGGGGACCAATGTCGAGCAGGGTAAGACTATGTTGCGCAACAGCGGCTTGGCCATTACTACGGCGGAGGGGTTGACCGACGCCGCGCAAAAGGTCGTTAAGCTGGCCGGTGGAGGTCGGACCTGATGGCGATCTTGATAAACAAGAATACCCGGGTGATCTGCCAGGGGTTTACCGGCAAGCAGGGCACCTTTCATTCCCAACAGGCGTTGGACTACGGTACCCAACTGGTGGGTGGCGTCACCCCGGGCAAGGGGGGGCAGACCCATCTCGACCAACCGGTCTTCAATACGGTACGTGACGCCGTGATGGCCACTCAGGCCGAAGCCTCCATGATCTACGTCCCGGCACCCTATGCGGCGGATGCCATCCTCGAGGCGGCGGACGCCGGCATCAAGATCATCGTTTGCATCACCGAAGGTATTCCGGTGATAGACATGCTCAAGGTGAAGGCGGTGTTGAAATCGTCCGGAGCCCGTCTGATCGGCCCCAATTGCCCCGGTATTATCACCCCCGGCGAGTGCAAGATCGGCATCATGCCGGGGGCGATTCACAAACCGGGTTCCATCGGTATCGTGTCCCGTTCCGGGACCTTGACCTACGAGGCGGTGTTTCAGACGACTGAAATCGGCATGGGGCAAAGCACTTGCGTGGGGATAGGCGGCGATCCCATTCAAGGCACTAACTTTATCGAGTGTCTGCAATTGTTCGAGGAAGATCGAAAAACCAAAGGGATAATCATGGTCGGCGAGATCGGTGGTACCGCCGAGGAAGAGGCGGCGGAATACATCCGCAGCCGGGTCCGTAAGCCGGTCGTGGCCTATATCGCCGGTGTGACCGCGCCGTCCGGTAAACGCATGGGTCACGCCGGGGCGATTATTGCTGGCGGTAAGGGCTCTGCCGGTGACAAGATCGCGGCGCTGGAGGCGGCGGGGGTAAGTGTGGCCCGCTCGCCGGCCGAGATCGGGGCCAAGATGCTGGAGTTCTTTACCGGCTAGCGATGCGAGAGTCCATTGACATGGGGGCTGTGGTAAGTGACCGCCGGTGGCTTCGCCGGTTTCGCGCTGATTGCATATTGAATTGCATACATGACTGAACGAGTCCGGGTGGCGTTGGCCCAGCTCAACATGCTGGTGGGGGATGTAGCGGGTAACGTGGCAAAAATCGCCGATGCCGTTGCCCGTGCCCGTGACGTATTGCGGGCGGAAGTCGTGGTGTTCCCCGAGTTGTCGCTTACCGGTTACCCTCCGGAAGATTTATTGTTGCGTCCCGGCTTGCACGGCCAGGTTCTGCGCGGCCTAGAGATACTCAAACGCCGGACCAGCGGTATCGATGTGGTAATCGGTTATCCCTCCCCCGGCCCTGATGGGCTGCACAACAGTGCTTCATTGATCCGCGACGGCGCCATTGTTGCCACCTACCATAAGCAGCATTTGCCCAATTACAGCGTGTTCGATGAGAAGCGCTACTTCCAGGCGGGTAGCGAGGTGGTGGTGGTACAAATTCGCGGCGTGCCCATGGCTATTACAATCTGCGAGGACCTGTGGCAACCCGGACCGATGCATCAGGCCCAGGCGGCCGGGGCGCGCTTGATGCTTAATCTCAATGCCTCGCCTTTCCATGCCTTGAAGGGCGGAGAGCGGGAGGCGGTGCTGCGCCAGCGCCTGGCGGAGGCTCCCATGCCGGTGGTCTATGTCAACCAAGTGGGTGGCCAGGATGAATTGGTGTTCGACGGTGAATCCTTCGTCATGGCGGCCGACGGGCGGGTTGTGATGCGGGGTCGGCCGTTCGAGGAAGAGATTTACACGGCGGATTTCGAGGTCGATGACAAAGGCGCCGTGAACCCGCTGCCAGGCCAGATGCATGAACATCTGGCGCAGGCGGAGAGCGTCTACCGCGCCTTGGTGTTGGGGGTGCGTGACTACATCGAGAAGAACGGATTTCAGGGGGCGGTGATCGGCCTGTCGGGCGGCATCGATTCGGCTCTGACCCTGGCCATTGCCGTGGATGCTATTGGCGCGGAGCGCGTCGAGGCGGTAATGATGCCGTCCCGGTATACCGCAACCATGAGCGTGGAGGATGCCCGTGCCGAGGCGGAGACGCTGGGGGTGGATCATCACACAATTCCTATCGAGCCGGCGTTTCAGGCCTTTCTTGACAGTCTTAAACAAGAATTTGCCGGGAGCGCTGAGGATACCACCGAAGAAAATATTCAGGCCCGCTGTCGCGGCGTGATCTTGATGGCCATTTCCAACAAGAAGCGCAAGATCCTGTTGACCACCGGCAATAAGAGCGAGATGGCCGTGGGTTACGCCACCCTCTACGGCGACATGGCCGGCGGCTATGCGCCCATCAAGGACGTGCCCAAGACCTTGGTATATGCCTTGGCGCGCTATCGAAACAGTGTTGCGGCGGTCATCCCGCCCCGTGTTTTGGAGCGGCCGCCGTCAGCGGAGTTAAAAGCGGATCAAAAAGATCAAGACAGCTTGCCGCCCTATGATGTGCTTGATCCCATTCTGGAGATGTACGTGGAACAAGACAAATCACCCGAGGAGATCACCGCCGCCGGTTTTGACGGGGAGACGGTAACGCAGGTGGTGTCCATGGTGAACCGTAATGAATACAAACGGCGCCAAGCACCGCCGGGGGTAAGGGTGACGCGGCGCGCCTTCGGACGTGACCGCCGCTATCCCATCACCTCCGGTTATCGAAATCAACCTCAGTCGGCGGATTGAGGTGACCGAAAATCTTATTGATTTATATATTGGTTCAGGAGTGTGGTAGTTTAATCTATTGATAGAATCAATAAGGGTTGGGGGCGGTGCCTGTGCTGTCGAGCGCGGTGCCGAGTGTTAATTTCGGAGAAGGGACAAATATATGAAAAAAGTCGAAGCGATCATCAAGCCATTCAAACTCGACGACGTGCGCGAGGCGCTCTCCGAGATCGGTGTCACCGGTATGACGGTGGAGGAAGTGAAGGGATTCGGGCGGCAGAAGGGCCACACCGAATTATATCGCGGCGCCGAATATGTAGTGGATTTTCTGCCCAAGGTGAAGG
>CAYWIQ010000043.1:0-10819 GCA_964458405.1 uncultured Chromatiaceae bacterium | reverse complement strand
CAGTTCCTCCATCAGGCGGCCGAAGTCGCCAAACGCCTGGGCTTTGATGAAGATGCCGAACCCATCATATGCAATATGTGGGCGAATGTTTCACCCTATGGCGCCTTTAACAAAAACCATAACCATCCCAATACCATCTTAAGTCTCGCCTATTATGTACAGGCGCCACCCGGTTGCGGCAGGTTTCGCGTCACCGATCCGCGTCCGCAGACTAAGGTGATGATGCCGCCCTTCTCGAAGACTAAAACAAGGCCCACCGAGATGTTCGAGGAAGTCTACTATGAGCCTATCCCCGGCAGATGCATTATGTTCCCTTCATGGTTGATGCATGAGGTGGAACCCAATCTCACCGAGGTGCAGGGTGATGACGGGATGAGAATCAGTGTTTCCGCCAATATCTTCTTTAGGATGAAAAGCAATACCCTAAAGGTAAAGAGCGGTTTGAACAACAAGGGTATCCTTACCATTGACGGAGAGGTTCTGGAACCCACGGGTTTGGTAAATATGTTAACTGATTAGCGTCTTGCCGACTGCCGCTGACGTGGCGGTCAGCACGCCACCAAGCGGTGGAGGCGCGAATGTCATACGTTTTTATGCTTAGCTGCCGCATCATCATTCCAGTTGCTTGGGTCCTGCGCCGGCGTAGCCTAGACTGTGGCGGATCTTGATGGTGATGTGGACTATAGATATATTAGTCGGCGGGGATTGACGGAAGCTGGATAGGTAGAGGGGATGCGGCGGCACTGGATACCAGTGCCGCCTTTTTAGTGAGGCACGGAAGTGAAGGGTTGCGGCGGCGTAATATTGCTGTCGGCAAGATTATCTGGGAATATCTAATCAACAACTCACCGCAACCCACTATACCGCCTGATTTCAGACTTAGTGCATGACAGTGATCTCATAAACCTTCCTTAAGTCTTTACTCGGATTTCCTTTCCAGGGCCGGGCGGGTGACCTGCCCGGCCCTTTCCGGTCCAAGTTGAGAGAAGTAAATTTATCCACTTGGAAAGGAGAAAATGATGCCGAAGAAGACATTTACCCCAGAACAGATAGTCGCCAAGCTGCGGCAGATTGAGGTATTAATCAACCAGGGCAAGGGTATCTCTCTCGCCTGTAAAGAAGCTGGGATTTCTGATGTCAGCTATTACCGCTGGCGCAAAGAATACGGTGGGCTGCAGGTTGACCAAGCCAAGCGCCTCAAGGAGTTGGAGCAGGAGAATGCTCGCCAGAATCGCCGATTGGCGTGAGCGTTTCGGGTATATCATTCAGGTGAGTGTGAATAAGTCCCCTCTCCAGTTTGAGCAACCGTCTAAAGTCGCCTGGGGAGAGAGACTCTCCAGCCTAGGGCTACCCGGCAGCAGCATTACGGTGGAAATCACCGAGGGTTTGTTGCTGAGGGATTTATTGTTGGTTAAGCAGCGTTTGCTGGAATTCAGGAACAGTGGTATTGAGGTGTCTATCGATGATTTCGGTACCGGCTTCTCTTCGCTTTCCTACCTCAAGCGCTTCGATATCGATTATGTGAAGGTGGATCGCTCATTTATCAAAAATCTGACCAACGACGACAGCGACCGGGCCTTGACTGAAGCCATCATCGTTATGGCAGATAAGTTGGGGATCAAGACCATTGCGGAGGGAGTTGAAACTGCGACGCAGCTCGACATGCTTCGGCAATTCAATTGCGACTTTGTGCAAGGCTTTCTTTATTCACCCGCCGTGCCGGCCCACCAGTTCGAAGCGATCCTGGCCGCCGATCATCAGCAGCAAAAATGGTTTTAGGTATTTGAATGTGGTTACGTCAGTTACGCGGGGTGCATGCGACTTTGTGAATTGCAATGTGATCAGCCGCGGTCGCCGCCTGTTGCTCATCACCACCCCGCGGAGTAAATGTACCGCGACCTAACGCCCACCCATCATGACGAAAGAATTCACCATGGGTAATCTTGTAGGTCCCGACAGGATTGCCGCTTTGGTCCAGAACATCGAACTCCATGATGGCGCCGGGGCAATCCGCCAGAGCCATGGCGCTGCCCGACACCGACAGAACGACCTTGCCGTTTTGTTCTGCTCGTTCCAGCCTGTAGCCGATGATCTCCAGGTAACCGGATGGTGCGGTGTAGCTGTCCGCTAACCCCGTGCCGGTAACTAATGCCAATGTGACGAAGAGCAATAGACGCATGGTTATATGATGATATCAACTTGCTATATCTGACCTACCCGATGACAGATGCCATTCTAGAAGTTTATTCCATGCTCTGTACAGTATAAATATAGGGCTATATGAACAATGATATTCAGCTATATGCGACGTGTAGAACGTTAGTCGCTATCAAAGCTACTTGGTAAATAGCATCAATAATCTCAGCTTATGATTTAGCCCGTGCGAGTCCCAGTCGCGTAGGCGATTCTTCGTCCGCAAGGCAGGTATCGATGTCTTCACGCTGCAGTGTTTCCTTGACTTCCAACTTAGCGATCAGACCATCCAACTTGGAACGATGCTCGCCGATGAGGGTCGTTGCCCGTTGTTCCGCTTCATGCAATAGGGACTGGACGGCGCGGTCTACCGCCTCAGCGGAATGTTCGCTGAAATGACGCGGTTGCGCCATTTCTCGGCCGAGAAAGGGATGCTCCTCACTGTCGCGCATATCCACCGGGCCTATGTCTTCCGCCATACCCCAGCGGCCCACCATGGCCCGCGCCAGAGCGGTGGCTTGGCGGATATCATCATCGGCGCCGGAGCTGACACTGCCCAATAGCGCCTTCTCCGCGGCGCGGCCACCCAGCATCACCACCAGCCTGTCCTTGAGGTATTCTTCCGGATAGGTATGGCGTTCCTTGTCGGGCAACTGTTGGGTACCGCCCAAGGCGCGTCCGCGGGGGATGATGCTGACTTTGTACAGTGGGTCGCTGTGGGGCAGGAAATAGGCGGCCAGGGTGTGACCCGCTTCGTGCACGGCGAGGCGATGGCGTTCATCCGGCTGGATCGACAAGGTGCGTACGCTGCCCAGCAATAGTTTGTCGCGCGCCTCGTCGAAGTAACGCATAGCAACCTGTGTGGCGCCATCACGCGCCGCCAACATGGCCGCCTCGTTGATGAGGTTCTTGATGTCTGCGCCGGAAAAGCCCGGTGTGCCGGATGCCAACTTCTCATGGTCAACATCGGCTGCCAGGGGAACATTGCGACTGTGGATGTTCAATAGCGAGATGCGGTCCTTGCGATCCGGCAGGTCAAGGATGACGTGGCGGTCAAAGCGTCCCGGACGCAGCAGGGCCGGGTCGAGTACATCTGGACGATTGGTCGCCGCCAATACGATCACCGCCTCATGTCCCTCAAAGCCGTCCATCTCGGCCAGGATCTGGTTGAGGGTCTGTTCGCGTTCATCATGGCCACCACCCAAGCCGGTGCCGCGGGTGCGGCCGACGCTGTCCAATTCGTCGACGAAGATAATGCTGGGCGCGTTCTCTTTGGCGGCCTCGAATAGCTTACGAACCCGCGATGCCCCCACGCCCACGAACACCTCGATGAACTCGGAACCGGAAATCGAGTAGAACGGCACACCCGCCTCGCCGGCAAGGGCGCGGGCCAGCAGCGTTTTGCCGGTGCCCGGCGGTCCCATGAGCAATACGCCGCGCGGCACCTCGGCGCCCAGCTGGCGAAAGGTGTCCGGGTGTTTGAGGAAGGCCACCAATTCTGAGACCTCCTGTTTGGCGTTGTCCTGACCCGCTACATCATCGAAACTAACCTTGGGTACCTTGGCCTGTTTGGCGGGGGAAGAGAGGAATTTCTTCAGTTCGCCGGGACCGCCGAAACGGTCGCCGACGCCGCGCGCGGCGCGTTGTAGCATCCAGTAGAACAGCAAGATCATGAGCAACCACGGCAGCATGCCGAGCAGTAACGTGCTCCAGCCGCCTTTGGAGGCCTCGGCCACGGTTACCTTCACGCCGTGTTGTTGTAAGGCGGGTAGTAGACTGTCATCGCCGAACTCCGGCACTCGGGTTTGGAAGCGCGTACCATTAAGGCCGGCTGGCATGGACGATATCTTCCTATCTAATGTGCCGTCGATAACCCGTCCCCGCAGTAGCACTTCCTTGACATTGTTGGCGGTGATTTCACTTTTGAAGGCGCTATAGGGCATCTTATAAACGGACTGTCCCCACAGGCCGTCCGGCTGAAATGCCAAATAGGTGAACAGCAGCAGGATCCCGATCAAGGCAAAGGGCAGCCAATTGATCGGTGATTGCGGTGGCGGTGATTTTGCTGGTTTATCCGGCATGTCGTACTCATTTATGCAGTCAGCCCAAACATTTCTATGCTAGACCGAAACGGCGCGCAGTACCAGGGGAAACGGGGTGGATAAGGCGTCATCGAGCAGGCGGGTTACCGCAATATTAACATCTATCCATGATCTACGGCGGTTGGCTAAACTGGTTGATAACGGATGATATTCGACCCTGCCATAGGGTCAGTGCACGGCCGTGGAATATCGATACACGGTTGAAGCATGACGCACTCATTCTCGGCAGCCTGGGTGTCGGGGTTGTACTTTAGTCGTTGTTTCGTGGTAAATACTTATAACGCGGTTCTGGGGGGAGGCATGACTGGAGGTGTGTGATGCCCATCAAGGAGCTCGAGCAGTTGCAGCGCTTTCCTGCAGTCCAGGCGCTTGCCAAACTAGCGGGAGAGGAAATCGTCGCGGTCATGCGGCTGATTACAGTGCAGCCCGGTGAGTCGCTGTACCAGCACGGTCAGCCATGCGAATATTATCTGTTGATCCTATCGGGTTCGGTCAGAGTCCAAAAATTATCTGAAAAAGGACAAGTTATTACGCTTTACCACTTGGCGGCGGGCCATGCCTGCGAATTGACGACCACCTGTCTGTTAGGGGGCAAGAAGTATCCTGCCGAGGCCGTTGCCGAAACCAATGTACAGGCAATTCTCATTCCCAAAGCCGACTTCCAGCAGGCGCTGGCGCGGATGCCTGCTTTTCGTGACGCGGTCTTTTCTTCCATCGATAAGGGCATGAATGATTTGCTCGGCTTGCTGGAGGATATCTCTTTCGGTCGCATGGATGCCCGTCTTGCCCGCTATTTGCTGCAGGCCGGAGGAGAACAAGGCCGCATTAAAGTGACGCACCAGACGCTGGCCGAGGAACTGGGTACCGCCCGCGAAGTCATTAGCCGACTCCTCAAGAGCTTTGAGCAACAGGGTTGGGTCAGGTTACACCGCGGTTGGATAGAAATCACGGAACGGCACCATCTGCACGACCTGGAAAATTTAGCTAAACGCTGAACGTTAGCAACCTCCTTTGTCTAACCAAACATGAATATCGAGTCAGGCTTTTTGAAAAATTGCCCGATACATTCCGTCCGCTAGCCGGCCTGTGTGACAAAGTTACTGAAATCAGTACCGTATCGGAGTCTACTGTAGCCATAAAAGGTAACAGGTGTTGGTTTCAACTCAATGGAGATCAAACATATGAGCATTCTAAGAGGAAAAATGGCGCCCGCGGAAAATATCGGATTGGTAGACCGCATGGTTCGTTTTTTTGGTGGCGGGCTATTAATGACATATGGCGTTATCAGCGCACTTACGACCATGCATGACGTAATTTCTGCGATCGCCATTTTAGTGGCTGTGTACCCGTTGATGACCACCATGATGGGTTGGGATCCGATTTATCAATTGTTGGGTGCTCGCAGTTGCAGCGTAGAGAATGGCCGCAATCAGTGCGGAACCCTACCGTACGAAATGGACTCGGCGCTCGGCAACAACCCCAAGCCCCATGAAGGTTACGATTACGATCATAGCCTAACCGGCGCGCAGCATGAGCAGCATGATCCGGGGCGTAAGGCCGTTGCGTGACACGCGTGATGGAGTGGGTTGCGGTACGTTCAGGGTCGGCACCCTACGTCTTATGAACGCAGGGTGCCGTTGACCGCGATCAGCTAGGAGGATGTAATGATGGTTACGACAACTTACCCAGGTGTAAAGTGGTCTGAAGTCATATTGCTTAGTTTCGTGTATGCCTTGTTTCTGGCGGTAGTGACCGCGCCGCTTGGCTTTATCATCAGTGCAGTCAAAGTGTATATATTCAAACGCGATGTCGAGAAAGGTGCAGCTTCGCCGGATGAAGAGACATTGTTGGTGGCGACCCACTATGAATGGCTGGTGCGAACCTTCATTTTTATGGTGGTATTGGTGATGGCCACAGTGGGGCTCCTGTATTACATATGGGGTTTCGTCATCGGCGGGGTCGCGGTGGTATGGTGGTTTTATCGTCTAATCCGCGGCATTGTTGCCTTGATGGCCTATCGGAGTATGCCGGCCACTATTTGTACTCACGAATTTTGTTACGGCACGCCCGAATCTAAATCCATTTAACAGCGAGTTGGGAAATATATCGTTTCAGCGTGGGTTGCCGTTATCTTTGTGCGTTTTGTCTGGAGAGTATCATGTGCTGTGGAGGTCGGAATGAATAACGTCAGCGTGCTCTCATTAACCAAGCCTAAAGGGAATGTCGAGTTTCTCGCCCAGGTTGATGCGCGTCATATCCATCTTGATTTGGGGGATTTAGCGCTCAACCTGTTCACGGATTTTAACTTGACCCCGGCGATCTCGGTGCTGGCCACCACTCAAATCGACAATGCCTTAACCCAGATGATATGTTCCGGCGTGCGGTTGTTGTTTGTGGTCGATGCTGAGTTCAAACTCATGGGCGTCATCACCTCTTATGATATTCAAGGTGAGAAACCGATGCGTTATTTGCAATCACGAGATTGCCGTATCGGCATCTGCGCTCGTGAGGATATCCTGGTTCAGGATATTATGACGCCGTTATCCAAGTGGCAGGTGATTGATTATAGCCAATTGCGACATGCCACCATCGGTGATCTCCTTATAACCTTTAAGGAGTCGGGGCAAAGGCATCTGATCGTCGTGGATACGGTAAAGGGAGATAACGGCGGCGGCAGCCAGGTTTTGCGGGGCCTACTCTCACAGACCACTTTGGAGCGGGCGCTGGGCACGACTATCGAGACGAACAAGGCGGCCAATAGTTTCGCGGAATTGAAACGGGAGTTGGCCTTCTGATTCGGTTC
This sequence comes from uncultured Chromatiaceae bacterium, assembly GCA_964458405.1. Lineage (GTDB taxonomy): Bacteria > Pseudomonadota > Gammaproteobacteria > DRLM01 > DRLM01 > JARRQJ01. Next base: position 3,721 of record CAYWIQ010000043.1, on the reverse strand, counting down.
CGTATGCACAGCGGTCACAATGCCAGTTTATCGGCCGTATGTGCGACTGGAGATTTGCCGCGCAGCCGTTCTCGCATTTGCCAGGTATCATCAGTCGTCGCGGCCAGTAACGGCTGAAACCCCTTGGCGATCAGCGCCGCCACCGGCACACCGTCGCGCAACAATATTCGATTCCCCGCTTGTGCGGGCACCCGCATTCCCGGGGTGATGATGCCCGCCAGGTTTAAGGGGTCGGAAGCGGACAGCACGGTATATTCGTCCTGCGCCGGCCGTTTGCGGGTATCGCGCAATGTGCCTACCGCCTCGGGGAGGGCGAATTGCTCGCCACTGAAGCCCTGCACAAAACGGCCGCCGCGTACCTCGCCGCGCGCCTCCATGCGTCGGTATATATAAAGTAGTTCGCGCCACGGCGGCAGATTGCTTTCCCGTTCCAGCAATTTGCGGAACACCACCCCGTAACGACGCAGCAGCGCCTTGGCGATGTGCTCGGCCCGCTCCGCTTTCTTTTCGGGGGGAAGGGATGTATTGCGCAGCAGTTCCCAGCGTCCGGCTTCCTCGATGGCGACCGCCGTCCTGCTTTGCCGTGTTTGCCGGCCGAAGCCGCCGCGGCGTTGCGCCGGCGTGATGAGAGCGCGCAGTCCCGCGAAGCTGTCGGCGGTGATCAAACCCCACCCGGTCAATTCCCCCAATGCCGTCTCCACCTGGGTGCGCAATAGCCCGCTGTCCTGTACCAGATCAAGGAAGAAGGATGCGCCGTGCTGCTGCAGTATCTCCATCACTTTGCGGGCAACCGCGGAAAGTCCTTCGGGTGCGGTGGCGCCCGCCTCGGCAATATTACATTGACGCCATAGCGCCGCATGGCGGCGCGGCATGATGGCGATGGGCGTCATGCGTACCGGCGCCGCCTTGCGGGCATCGCCACCGGCTTTGTCCTTGGGCGGTGCTAGGCGCAACCAGGTGAAACGACCCGCGCTGCATAAACCGTCCAGCATGTGGGGCAGATACATCTCCACCCGCGCCGGCAGGATATGTTTTTCCCAGGCGCCGGCGGCGAGAGGATAACCTTCCAGTTGCTGCAGTACCGCCGCCAGCGCCTCCTGGCCCTCCACTCGATCTTTGCCCAGGTGTTGCCAACTCAGCAGGAAGCGCATGAAATCGGCGGGATTCACCGCTTCGATCTCGCGGCGCAGTTGCTGCACCGTGTAGCGGTGAATACGCGCCAACAGGCCGCGTTCGCACCACTCTATTCTTACAGCCGCAGGCAACAACGATTCCCCTCTCCCTTCGGGAGAGGGGTTAGGGGTGAGGGATACAGTATCCGGCGCTATTGCCGGCCGTGTGTGTTCAGCATCTTGCAAAGTTCCAGTGAAGCGGCCCTGTAGCACAAAACCTTCCTGCTCCAGTGCGGTGAGTGCCAAATTGATTTGCGCCGAGTCGAGCGCAAGCGGTTCGGCGAGTTGCACAGCGGTGACCGGGCCCAATCCCTCCAGGCGGCTGCGCAGGATCTCGCGCAACGCGTCTTCCTTCGTCCAGGGTCCCGCATCGTTCAAAGGTTCGAGGGATGGTTTGAGGACGGACTCGGGAAACAGCGCCAGCATTTCCGCCAGCCGTTCGGCGGCCACCCATAACGCGTTGCCGTGGGCGGTGGTCAAGACCGTCGCGCGACGCTGCAGAATCAGTGATTGCAGTAGACTCGGCCATTCCGGAACACTGGCCTCGCGTTCGCCCTCGCGGGCGGTGATGAAACCCAGAACGTTGAGGGCATCGTGCAACTCGTCGGGGGTGCGCGCCTCCGGCCAGGCCTCGGCCCTTACCCTAGCGATGGCCATGGCATCCAAACGTCCCAGTTCCGCGGCATCCTGCGGTGCAAGAAAACGCCGTTGTTGCACGGCCAGGGTGCGGCGTTCCTCCGCGGGGGCATCGTCAAGGAAGGCATAAGGCTTGGCGGTGAGGATGGCCTGCGCCAATGATGACGGCGCGGCAAGGTCGCGAGGGATGATCTTCACTTCGCTTTGTTCCAATTGCCTTAGCAATCGCTCCAGGCCTTCGATATCCATGGCCTCGTATAAACAGTCGTGAATAGTTTGATTGACCAGGGGGTGATCGGGGACCTCGCGGTCGCCGGCGATGTTTTCCAGGCAGGCCAGTTGATCGGGAAACACCACTGCCACCAGGTCTTGCGCCGCCGAGCGCTGCCACTGTGCCGGGATGCGCTTACCGTTACGGTTGCGCAGTACCGCCAAGGCAATGTTGGCGTTCCAACGCCAGCGGGTCTCGAACAACGGCGCGGCAAGCAGCGCTTGGATCAATCCGGCCCGCACCGTCGCCGCCTTGAGATAATCGGCCACTTCCGCCAGGGGGAAACTATGGGTGGGGCCCAGCGATAAAACAATGCTGTCCTCCAAGGCCGCCGCCTGCAGTTCGAAGTTGAACTTGCGGCAAAAGCGCTTGCGCAGGGCCAGCCCCCAGGCGCGGTTGATGCGTGCACCGAATGATGAATGGATCACCAGATGCATGTCGCCGGTCTCGTCGAAGAAACGCTCCAGTACCACGGCATGTTGGCTCGGCATGGCGCCCAACGCCGCCTGGGCGGCGGCAAGATATTCAGTCAACTGCTGTGCGGCAGCGGGCGGTAGTTGCAGTTCGGCATGTAACCAGGCGCAGGTTGCCTCCAGACCATCCGCCAATTTGGCCGCGACCGCTTCGCGCAGGCGCGATACGGCGAAAGATAATTCATCACTGCGTCCCGGCGCCTCGCCCAGCCAGAAGGGCAGGTTGGGCGGTTGGCCGCGGGCGTCTTCCACGTAGACCTTGCCCTGTTCGATCTTGAGTATACGGTACGAGGTATTGCCGAGTTGAAAGATGTCGCCAGGCAGGCTTTCGAAGGCGAAGTCCTCGTTGAGGTTGCCGATGAGCAGGCCTTCCGGCTGCAGAACCACGTCATAATCGAATTGCTCGGGGATGGCGCCGCCGTTGGTGACCGCCACCAGACGTGCGCCGCGCCGGCCGCGCAGCATGCCGTTGACCGCGTCACGATGGAGGTAGGCGCCGCGCCGACCGCGCTGGGTGGCATAGCCGTCGGCCAACATCCGCACTACCGCGGTGAAGGTTTCACGCGACAGGTCACGATAGGGCCAGGCACGGCGCAGGCAGTCATAGAGTGATTGTTCCGCCCACTCGCGGCTCGCGACCTCGGCGACGATTTGTTGCGCCAACACATCCAAGGGTTGTGCCGGGATGGGGATGCGATCCAGCTCTTCGCGTCGCACCGCGTCGAGCAGGGCGGCGCATTCCACCAAGTCATCCTGGGACAAGGGAAATAAACGTCCCTTGGGGGTGGCGCCCACCGCATGGCCGGCGCGGCCCACCCGTTGCAGGAAGGCGGCGATGGCGCGCGGCGAACCCAATTGACAGACCAGATCGATGTCGCCGATATCGATGCCCAATTCCAGCGAGGCGGTGGCCACCAGGGCGCGCAGCTTGCCGCCCTTAAGGCGTTGCTCGGCATCGAGACGGTGTTCACGCGATAGGCTGCCGTGATGGGCGGTGACGAATTGTTCACCGATGCGTTCGGCGAGGAAGCGCGCCGCTCGTTCCGCCAAACGGCGGGTGTTGACGAAGATTAAGGTGGTGCGATGTTCATTGACCAATTGTTCGAGGCGGTCGTAAATCTCGGTCCACACCTCGTTGGCCATCACCGCCTCCAGCGGCGAGCCGGGGA
>CAYWIQ010000042.1:0-10825 GCA_964458405.1 uncultured Chromatiaceae bacterium | reverse complement strand
ATTGGGCGTGAGCCGCAGTGTCGATCGCGGCAACAACTGGTTGGAAACCCTGTACCTTAATTACCAAACCGAATCTTACGTGGTGGGCGGCGACAGCGGCGATTCGGTGATGCTGATGCCCGGCGTCACCTGGACCAAGGTCAGCGCCGACAATCGCATCTATCCCCTGCGCGGTATTCGCCTGCTGCTGGACGTGCGCGGCGCCAACCCCAACGTCGTATCGGACGTCCAGTTCATACAGGGGCGCTTCCAGGTGAAATTCGTCCACAAGGTATTCGGCTCGGCACGTATCCTGTTGCGCGGCGACGTGGGCGCCACCCGCTTCGGCTCCATCCATACCTTACCGACCTCGGTGCGGTTCTTCGCCGGCGGTGATCAGAGCGTGCGCGGTTACAACTATAACAGCCTGGGCCCGCGTAACGCGGCGGGACAAGTGATCGGCGGCGAACAATTGCTGGTGGGCAGCATGGAATACGAACAACGCTTCACCGATAAATGGAGCACCGCGGTGTTCTACGATACCGGCAACGCCATGAACAGCTGGCAGGCCGCCCTCAAGAAGAGTGCCGGCTTCGGCGTGCACTGGCGCTCGCCCATCGGCCCGATCCGTTTCGACTTGGCCTGGCCCTTAAGCGATCCGGAGCACAAGGGTCCGCACCTGCACATCAACGTCGGGCCCGACTTATGAAGGTCTTCACGCGTCTGATAGCGCTGTTGCTGACCATAGCGTGCGCCGTGCTGTTGACGCTCACCTTTATATTGGTCTCGCCTCAAGGCCTGCATTGGGCTTATCGCTTCGCCGTGGCCATGCTGCCGGGCGAGTTGAGCATAGCGCAGCTCGACGGCCGCCTGAGTGGGCCGCTGCGACTGAGCGGCGTGCACTACCATCACGACCAAACCGATGTGGACTTGGCGCAACTCGATCTGCGCTGGCACCCCGGCGCACTGGTGGAAGGCCGCCTGCACATTCAAGCGCTGGATATCACCGGGCTGACGATCCACCACGGACCGTCATCCCCCCACCCATCAACCACCGCCGGCGGCCTTCCCGATGTGCGTCTACCGCTGTCCGCGCGTATCGATCACGCTGCATTGCACAATTTACGGATCACCACCGGCGACAAAGACAATGACTTCATCCTAACCTCAGTGGAACTGCGCAACGCCGCCTTCCATAAAGGACGCTTGGATCTCGAACGGCTGGCGTTGGATGCGCCGCGTTTTCATGCAGTCGTCTCGGGCAACCTAAGCCCGCAACGTCAATACCCCTTGGACCTCACGGTACATTGGTCGGCGGATGGCGGCAGCTATGGCACGTTGGCGGGCAACGGACGGTTCAGCGGCAACTTACGCAAGATCGACGTCCACCATCAGTTGACCTCGCCGTTGCGCGCCGAGTTGCGCGGCGCCATCACCAAGCCATTGGAGAACCTGGGTTGGCAAGGCGAGATAAGCTGGCCGGCGGTAACCCTCAATACCTTGAATCCCGCCTGGCCGCCGCTGAACATAGCGGGCAAGGTGCACGGCACGGGGGATCTAAACAAGGTCGAGGCCGAGGGCGATGTGCGCAGCCGCTTCCAGGACTACAACGTCTCTCAAAGCTTTGTCGTGGCGTACGATCACCAGCGCGGTGACTTGGCGATACGACGGCTGATCGCGACATTACACGATAGCGGCAGCATAGTCCGCCTGCACGGTGACATCTCGGGACTGAATGCTACGCCCCACGCCGAGCTGGTCGGCGATTGGCGCGACCTGCGCTGGCCGATTCATAACGACTCGACACTCTCCAGTAAGACAGGCCGCTTTACCCTAAGCGGTGGCCTCGATGATTACCGACTGCAACTGGCCGGAGATCTGGCCGGCCCCCAGGTACCGGCCGCCACTTGGTCCGTGGATGCCGCCGGCGGGACAAATGGCCTGACCATCAACCGCCTCGCGGCGCAACTGTTGGGCGGCGACCTGACCGCCAACGGTCGCGTGGCTTGGCGTACCAAACCTCAGTGGCACTTGGCTCTCCAGGCACAAGACCTCAACCCCGCTGCCCAATGGCCGCAATGGCCGGGCAGGCTGAGCTTAACGGCGCAAGTGGACGGCGACCTGACCGATAACGGCGTGCGCTCCGAGGTGAAACTTTCCCGACTCAAGGGTGAGCTCAAGAAGCTACCAGTAAACGCGGATGCGGCATTGAGCATCCAGGGCGACAGTCTGCATCTCAGTAAGCTGCGCATAGACTCCGGCGGTAATCACCTCACCGCCGCCGGCAGCTTGCAGGACCAATGGAATCTGGCATGGCAACTAGACGCCGCCGATTTGACCCAAATGGCTCCCGGCGACCAAGGCCGTTTGCAAGGCAGCGGCCACGTCACCGGCCCACGCCTACGCCCCACCATAACCGCTTCCCTGGCTGGAAGTGAATTGCGCTTCGCCGCCGACCGCATCGGCGCACTCGACGCGGTCATGACGTTGGACACCAGCGGCCGCCTCGCTTCCAGCTTGAAGATCGAGGCCCACGACGCCGACTTCGCTGAGCGCCACTTCGATGACATTCGCCTTCACGGCGACGGCACCGCCCAACACCATCAGCTGCAACTGTCCATCACCGCGCCCGCCGTCACCCTCAGCATGGCGCTCAACGGCGGCTATGGGGAATCCGCTTGGCGCGGCAGTTTGCAACGCTTGGATCTCAAAACGCCGACGATGGGGGCATGGCATCTGGCGGCAGCGACGCCGCTCTCCTTCCAGAACGGCTCGGTACGCTTGAATCAGTTTTGCCTGCAACAGGAACATGCCCGGTTGTGCGGCGCAGCCCATGGCAACAACACGGACGATTGGCAACTGCAAGCCGACGCCCATGACCTGCCGATGACTCTGCTCGAACAGTGGCTGCCCGACGGCAGTACGCTGACCGGGAAACTCAACGCCCACGCCCACGCCGCCATCACCCCCGGTGGACCGCTTAACGGTGAAATGGCGGTCACGGTCGGGGAAGGCACGGTGGCACCCGCTACCCTGGGTGCGGGTAAGCCCACCACCAAGATCGCCTATCGCGGCGGCCAACTCGCGGTGACACTCGACGGCCAAGCCCTGCAAGCCAAACTGGGTTTCGATCTGGCCGATGGTGGCGGCACACACGGGACATTGCGTATTGAACGCGATGCCCTACCGGCCCCACTGGGCGCCGGGCACACTAGCCGCGACGGTAGTGTGGCGGGTCAACTGCAAGGCGAACTTCATGACCTGAGCCTGCTGCCGGCGTTCATCCCCGGGATCGAACACACCCAGGGCCATGTGTCCTCTTCACTGACTCTCGCCGGCTCCTTGGATAAACCGCGACTCAGCGGCGAACTGCATTTGGAAAACGGCGCCGCCGTGATCCCGGCGCTGGGCATCAAGCCCGATGCCGTGGACGTGGTAATACGCGGCAATGCTCAGGGACATCTCACCGTCGATGCGCAGTTGCGCTCCAAAGACGGTAGCCTGCGCCTAGGGGGTGAAATCCACTACAGCCGCGATCAGGGCTGGAACGTTGAGGCGCGTCTCAAAGGCGACCGCGCCGAGATCGTCAATACCGCCGAGTATCACATCCTGGCCTCGCCGGATCTCAAGCTCAGCATCAAGGGCCATCGCATCGATGTGGAGGGTGAGGTGACGATTCCCGAGGCCAACCTCCGACCCCGGGACGTGAGCAGTGCGGTGTCACCCTCCAATGATGTGGTGATCGTCAATGCCCACGGGGTCGCGCCGAAAGAACAACGCTGGCAGATCTACACCAATGTGCGCATCCGCCTCGGCGATTTCGTCAAGTTCAACGGTTTCGGTCTCAACGGCTTGCTGCAGGGCGATTTCACCTTGCACGACGAACCGCTGAAACCCACCGTGGCCCGCGGCGAGTTGAGCATCGTCAACGGCGAATACCGCGCCTACGGCCAGAAACTCACCGTGGACCGCGGCCGGTTACTGTTCTTCGGCGGCCCGGTGGACAATCCCGGCCTGGATATCCGCGCCGTGCGCAACATTCAAAGCGCCACTCCTGTAACCGCCGGCATAATGGTGCGCGGCACCATCAAGTCGCCGCAGGTGCAGTTGTTCTCCGAACCGGCCATGGCGGAGACCGACGCCCTGTCCTACCTGTTGACCGGCCAACCCATGAATCAGGCCACCAGCGCACAAGGCCAGCAACTTTATGGCGCCGCCTTGTCGCTGGGCCTGGCGGGCAGCGGCCTGCTCGCCAGTCAGATCGGTCAACGTTTCGGAATCGATCAATTGACGGTGGAATCCGGCGGTAGTTTCGGCACCGGCGCGCTGGTGCTCCGCCATTACCTGTCGCCCAAACTGTATATCAGCTACGGAGTAGGTTTGGTCGAACGCTTCAATGTCTTCCTCATGCGTTATCAGATCAGCCGCCGCTGGGCGTTGGATGCGACAAGCGGCGGTCTGCAGAGCGGCGCCGACCTGGTGTATACCTTGGAGAGAAAGTAGGCGGCGTTAACGTCTCACGTAAAAATAGGCTCAAGACTCGGCCGCAACGGCACACTCGACTCTAAATACAGGACACCCGAAAAAACCAAGCGAATCAACCTCGAGGATAACGATAGCCGCTGCCGTACTGGAATCCGCCGCGCCAATCCGATTATCATTGATCCCTTTCGCGGCGACGTCGTTTCCGCACGAAACACGCTCGCTCGCGCGGCGAATCGCATCAATTACCAGGGGGGAGAATTTCAATGTCCAAGCCAAACGCACCATTACCGGCAACGGGCGAGTGGTCTTTTGCCTGTCATCTCAGCGAAGGCGATACGGGCAGTCTGGTGTTGATCGAACGCCGGGCGGGCAAGACCCGCGTCACCCCGGTGGAACGAGGCCCCGCCAGCGGCCTGGACGCGGCGCGGCGGCCTGTGCTGATCGGCCTGACGCCCGACAATGCACTGTGGATGATGGACGCAGCCAGCAAGCAGATCAGCCGTCAACCCCGGCTGCCCGAGGACGCAATAGCGACGTATGCCTACGTCGATCCCGCCACCGCCACCTATTGGATGGTCAACGACGGCGACAAGGACAACGGGGTCGACGTACTCAACTGCGGCCAAAACGGCTCGCCGGTGATCGTGGTCAAAGGCCTGGGCAACTCCCAGGAACCCGAAGTGCTCAAGACCATCTGTCTGGGCCGCGGTCATCACGTTACCACCTTTGTCGCACCGTCGGATCAGGCGCCGCAGGTCCCGCAACGGGTGTTCGCCAGCAATCTGCTGGACGGCACCATCTCCGTCATCGCTAACGATGCAGAAGATGCCGACAACTATTTACGGATCACCTCCAACATCAACCTGTCCGACCCGCGTCACGAGGACGGCATCGGCGAGGCGGTGCCCAACAACGCCTTCCCCCACGGCATGGTGTTCTCGCCCCTGACCTGCAAGGTCTACAACATGAATAACGGTTACGGCACCGTGGCGGTCATCGATCCGGTCACTGGCATCGTCGAAACCACCGTCGCCATGAAGGTCAGCAGCAACTTGCTGCTCAGCCCCGACGGGCGGTTCGTGATCGGCAAAGGCGCGGACCGCAAGAGCAATCCGGACCACGTCATCGGCCGGCTGTCGGTCATGGACGCGGTGAACAACACCCTGGTCGCCACCGTGGAGTTGCCCGATGTCTATCCCAGCGTCTACCGCTTCAGCCACGACGGCGCCAAACTCTACGTCACCACCGCCGCCACCGGCAAAGGCCAACAAAGGGAAAATCTGAAGATGGACACCTTGCTGGTGTTCGATACCTCGGCGCTGCCGGCGCTCAAGCTGATCAAAGAGGTGCAGGTCGGCCGCGCCGACTGCGGCCGGCGCCCCATCGCCTTCATCGATGACGAACAGCGGGGCAGGTGGGTGTTCGTCCCCAACACCAGCGACGGCACGCTGTCCATCCTCGACGGCAACGACGATAGCGTGATGGAGACCGTCGAACTCGGCAAGCCCGGTCTGGTGGAGATCAATTTCTCGTTCTGGACCGGGCTCAGCTACGGGGGCTAACGACGCTAGCCGGGATGCTCAACGTAGTGGTGCTTGCCCACTAGCCTGACCGAACTCGCCTGGGGACCGTGTTCGCCCTGTTCCTCGGCGAAGGACACCTCGGAACCGACCGTGAGTTTGTCGAAGTCGCCGTTGAGCAGGCTGTTGCGGTTGAAGTAGATATCGCGCTGATCGGGCGTTTCGATCCTGCCGTAGCCTTCTTCCACAAACAATTGCGAAACCCGGCCGTAAGGCGTCGCGACGTGAACCTTGACCTCCCGCCGCCGCTGCTTGGCGTATTCCTGCAATTGCCGAACGGCGGCGCTAAAGGCATCGCGTATCGCCACATAGGCATCGGTATGGGAGTGATGGGCATGCGGCTCGCGGCTGACCACCAGTTCCCGGCCGGGAACGGTGATATCGATGCGCACGTGATAAAGGTTGCCCGCTTGACGATGGCGGTGCTGGGCCTCCACCATCACCCGGCAACTCATAATCTGATCAAAGAATTGGTCCAGTTTCGCCGCCCGCTCCTCGATATTGCTCTTCATCGCCTCGGAAGCTTCCATGTTCCGAAAGTTGATCTGCACCGGCAACTTCATAAATGCCCCTCCGCGTTGTTTGACCCTTATAGTAATTCTAGTCCATTTTTCAATACGGCTAGTGCCCCGCCGGGGCCGGACCAAACCCGAGTGAAAGCATAATGTTTGTATCCCCACCACCGAATCGCTAATCTATGAATCGCAGTATGACAAGCCCCAGCGGCAGCACACGCTGCCAATCCATGGAGAGAACGCCGATGACCGACAAGACTTACAAAATAATCGAGATGGTAGGCACTTCCAGCAAGAGTTCAGACGATGCCATCAAAAACGCCATTACCCGCGCCGCCCAAACGGTGCGTAACCTGGACTGGTACGAAGTCATCCAGAACCGCGGCAACGTTAAAAAAGGCAAGGTGGCCTCTTTTCAAGTCACGCTGAAAATCGGCTTCCGGCTGGAGTAGCGCCCCGGCGCCATCGCTGCCCCGGCGGCGGTCAACCGTAGTGGCAGACGTAGTCGACCAGTTCGGTAACCTCGATCTCGAAGTGGGAATGCCCGGGGACGGTGAAGCTTTCACCGGCGGTGTACTCGCGCCATTCCGTCGCGTCTGCCAGCTTCACGCGACAACGGCCCTGGGTCAGGTCCACCACCTCCGGAGCCTCGGTATTGAAACGGTATACCCCGGGCAACATGATACCCAGGGTCTTCATCTCACCCTCGGCGGTGATAACGGAACGGCTGGTCACATGGCCGCCGTGATAGATATTGGCCTGCTTTTTTACAACCGCGTTCTTGAATTCCATAGATCCGTCCCTGCTGGCCTGTTGAGACCCGGCACGATCGATAGCCGCGCCGGGGAGGTATAATGTATACGATATTGCGCCGGGGCCCCAGCAGACGGTCTGCACCGGCCAAAAAAGCCGTCGCCCGCTCTTTTTCGCTTGGGAAATTCGTCAAGAATGATTACACTTGGCAAACTTGCCGACGAGAATACACCTAATAATAACCAGGTTCATTATGAGGGATTACCGGAGACCCATACGGCGACGGTGATCGGATCACGTTACAGGAGAAGTGCAGTATGAGTGGTGATTATCAGCAAAAAGACTTAAAGGACTTGTACCGTTCCAAGGATGTCATGTTCACCTTGATCGGTATGATTTGCGCCTTCGCCGCCGCCATTTGGTTCGCCCGCTTTTTCACGGGCCTGGCCGGCATCTAACCATCAACACCACCCCGACGGTCCTTTGACCGCCGGGGTACGTGCCGCCACCTCCCCGGCCTCTTAAGCGCCCACGCCACTCTCAAGCGGGTGCCCGATTACATTGCGACGTCGAAGCCACGTTGCAACAGTGCGGGTTTGCTTTCCGCCGGCAGCGGCGGACTGAAAAGAAAGCCATGCACCGTCTCACAATGGTGCGCCATCAGAAAATCAAGCTGGCCCTGAGTTTCCATCCCCTCCGCGACCACCGACAGATTCAAGATGTGAGCAAGATTGATGATGGCGCGGGTAATGACGATATCATCGCTCTCGTTGGCCGCATCGCTGATGGCGTTTCGGATAACCCCCGCACAAGACAGCGTATAAATATGATGGTTCAGGCGTGCGCGCGAATCCACTGCATCAGTTGCGGCAATTGAGCGGCCCCTGCTTGGCGCGCGACTTCACGGCCGTGCTTGAACATGATCAATGTAGGAATGCTGCGAATACCCAAAGAGCCGGCGATCTCCTGCTCCACTTCGGTATTGACCTTAGCGAGACGCACCTCGGGTTCTAGTTGTTGTGCCGCCTGAGCGAAGACCGGTGCCATCATCCGGCACGGACCGCACCACGGCGCCCAGAAATCCACCACCAAGGGGAGGTCGGTCTGGGTCAGGTGTTTTTGGAAATTGGCGCGTCCCAATTCCAGCGGCTTACCTTGAAACAGGGCCTGTTTGCAACGGCCGCATTTCGCCCCTTGGTGGATCTTGGCCAGCGGCACGCGGTTGACGGCATCACAATGGGAACAAACGACCTGCGCGCTTTCATTCATGATCGGACTGCCCACAATTACATCGGATATTTCTGAAATTGGGGTGATCGGCGAAATTGCAAGGTCAGTCGCGGACAGCAAACAACATCATAGCCATCACCAGGATCTGGCTGAAAAGATGTATAGAAGGGTAATGCCCAAATGGGCTCTACTATCTATCGTCGATAATAGCACGCAAACGCGCCGTTCGGGTGACAAGGTGGAACCGGCTGTGCCGGCTTAACTGCTTTCAGATGTGAATCTCGGGCATCGCTCAACCATGCCGGCCCAGACAAACTTGGGCAATCTTTAAATCAGGTAACAGAGGACGTAAGGTGCGCCAATGGCCGGTTTAGTCTAGAGCAGCCCATCCGCCGCCGAAGGTTTTAAGGTCCTCATCATTAAGGCGGCCACCCGCTGTCAAACGAGTCAACAACTGGCGGGTGATCTTATAGGGTTTACCGTCGGCATCATAGTATTGCCATTTCCCCTGAACACACAACTCGAACAAAGTGACCATGATGTCGTCGAGACGAATGGTATATTGCTGCGCAAGCTGTCGGAAATCGTCCATGGTCAAGGGCCTCGCGAGTTTCCCATACTCTTCCTTGGCCATGGCCTCCAAGGCCACGTCCCATTTGGGAACGGCGATCGGTTCTTCCGGTGCATTGTCTTCCGCCATTGTTTTCTCCTTATTAAGACTTATCATTCCTGATCGGCCTCGGAACCGATTTATTAACGAGATCCGAGTATATCGCAGCCCGACATAACATCGCCACGACCCCACTAGTCCTGTTGCACGCGATAGCCCTTGGCCTTGAGTAAGGCGACGATACCGTCGTCGCCGACGAAGTGCGCCGCACCCAACACCACGAAATATTTGCCGCCGCGGTGAAACAAGCGATCCAGCTTGTCGGCCATGGTGGCGTTACGGTCGGTGATTAAAACCTTGTACATATGCTGGTCGGTCTTGCTGCTGGTGCGAAAATCCTCATTGAGCAGTTTATCTATCTTCTGGACATCGCCCGTCCGCCAGGCCTCGAGGGTATTGCTCAGAAAGTCGCGACCCTTTTCCAAATCCTCGAAGGTGTCCTCCAGCATTTTTTCCTGTTCAGCAGCAGAAAAGCCATTAAGGAAATCCAGCTGCCGTTCAATTGTCTCCAATTGAACAATTGGTTTGCCTTCCTTGTTGGCCAGCGCCATGAAATGTCTGTCTATCCCCAGCTCCTCATCGAAACCGAAACGCTGCAACGCCAAACTGGTCAGGCTCAACGACACCAGCCACGGCTTTTGCCGCTTCACCGCCTCAATACTCTGTGGTGACTCACCCAGCTTTTTCATTTCTAACTGGAGTCGCTGCCAGGTCGCCGGCGCCAATACCCTCGGCAAGGTGGTGCCATCGCGATATACCGCCCTGGCGGTCACCATGCGGGCGACTTGCGCTGGGGTGACGGCGCTGATGTCGGTCTCCACCACCAGTGTCCGCGATGCATGATAGGCGTGGATGATTTCGGCTGGCAGTGGAAACATCTCCGGTTTACCGAAATGCAACGACCCCAGCAGGTAACCGCTGCCATGGGGACCGGTCACGGTCCACATCAGATGGTGTCCGGTGGAGACTTCCGCCGGCCGTGCCGACTCCTGCCCGGTGCATGGCAGGCTCTGCAATCCGGATGGTCCGGACAGATCCGGACAGTTGGCGAACGCGGTCTGCAACGGTGACCATGCCAGCATCACCGCCAGTACGGGCACCAGTATATGGATGAAACGCTTCAACATGCTGATATCCCGTCATGCATGATAAGGGTCTTAACCGGTTACCGGGATTTAGTGATTACGTTATTAGGAACCGGTCTCGTGAGTGGCCACTGCCGCTTGGATACTCCGTTGTAACATCCCATCTTGCTAGAGACAAGCATGCCCATCGGACTTGCGGGATCGTGCCCGGCCCTTTAGCATTAGCGCCCTGTTTACAAGCGTTCGATGTTCGCCACCATGGCACAAGACACCACTCTACCTGCAGCCAAGCGCGTGGGCTTCGTCAGCCTGGGCTGTCCCAAGGCCCTGGTGGATTCGGAACAGATCCTCACCCAACTGCGCGCCGAAGGCTATGCCATCAGCCCCAGTTACCAAGACGCCGACTTGGTGGTGGTCAATACCTGCGGCTTTATCGACGCTGCCGTGGACGAATCCCTGCAGGCCATCGGCGAGGCCCTGGCGGAAAACGGCAAGGTGATCGTCACCGGCTGCCTGGGCGCCAAGGGC
>CAYWIQ010000041.1:0-10861 GCA_964458405.1 uncultured Chromatiaceae bacterium | reverse complement strand
TCGATTACCTGAGTCCGCGCACCCTGGTGGTCGCCACTGCCGGCGCCGCGGCCGCCGTGGCGCGCTTCTGGAACGAAATCAACGAGCGCCACGAATCACTGCGCCACAACCCTGAACGGCCGTTATTGCCGCCTGACGAAGCCTTCATCGCGCCCGACGCAATTAACGCCGCGCTGTCCAAATTTGCCCGCATCACCGTTGATCCTTTCGAAGACGTCGACGAAAAACAGCGTGTATGCCTGTACGCCAGCCATGCCCCACCGCCATTGTCCATCGTAGCCCGCGCCGAACAGCCCGCCGAACTGCTGCTGCGGTTTCTGCAAGGATTTAGCGGCCGAATCCTGTTCGCCGCAGAGACCGCGGGACGCCGCGAAACGCTTTTGGATCTATTGAAGGGCAACGGCCTGCATCCCACGTTGTTCGATGATTGGCAGACCTTCATCGACGGCCAAGCGCCCTTAGGCCTCACGGTAGCCGCGCTGGAACAAGGATTGTTACTGGATGAACCACAGATTGCCGTCATCAGCGAAACGCAGTTGTTTGGCGAACAGGTACTGCAACACCGTCGCCGCAAGGCGGTGCGCGGCCGTGACGCCGACACCGTCATCCGCGATCTCACCGAACTCAATCTCGGTGCGCCGGTGGTGCACGAGGACCACGGCGTCGGCCGTTACCTAGGCATGGAGACGCTCACCGTCGGCGGCCTCACCACCGAATTCATCACCATCGAATATGCCCGCGGCGACAAACTATATGTACCGGTATCCTCTCTTCATCTCATCAGCCGCTACAGCGGCGCGGCACCGGAACAGGCGCCGTTGCACAAGCTCGGTTCAGAACAATGGACAAAGGCCAAGCGCCGCGCCGCGGAGAAGGTCCGCGACGTGGCGGCGGAACTGCTGGATATCTATGCGCGCCGCGCCGCGCGCAAGGGTTTTGCCTTCGAAGCCCCCGACGCCCAATACCGCGCCTTCACCGCCACCTTCCCCTTTGAGGAAACCCCGGACCAGCAAACCGCCATCGACGCCGTGATCGGGGATGTCACCCGCACCCAACCCATGGACCGCCTGGTGTGCGGTGACGTGGGCTTCGGCAAGACCGAGGTGGCGATGCGCGCCGCCTTCGTCGCGGTACAAAACAACAAACAAGTGGCGGTGCTGGTGCCCACCACGTTGCTCGCCCAGCAGCATTTTCAAAACTTTCAGGATCGCTTTGCCGATTGGCCGGTCAAGGTGGCCAGCCTGTCACGGTTCCGCTCCGCCAAGGAACAAGAAACGGTGCTGCAAGGGTTGCGCGACGGCAGTGTCGACATCGTCATCGGCACCCACAAGTTGCTGCAGTCCGACATCAAGTTCAAGCGACTGGGCCTGGTAATCGTCGACGAGGAACATCGCTTCGGCGTGCGTCAGAAGGAATGGCTGAAGAGCCTGCGCAGCGAAGTCCATATTCTAACGCTCACCGCTACGCCCATACCCCGCACCTTGAACATGGCCCTGTCCGGCATGCGTGACCTGTCCATCATCGCCACCCCGCCGTCGCGACGGCTGGCCATCAAGACCTTCGTGCGTGAGTGGGACAACGGTTTGATCCGCGAGGCTTGCCTGCGCGAACTCAAACGCGGCGGCCAGGTGTATTTCCTCCACAACGAGGTCAAGACCATCGATAAGACCGCCCGCGATGTGGCGGCGCTACTCCCCGAGGCGCGAATACAGGTCGCCCACGGCCAGATGCGCGAACGCGAACTGGAACAAGTGATGATGGATTTCTATCATCATCGCTTCAATATCCTGATGTGCACCACCATCATCGAGACCGGCATCGATATCCCCAACGCCAATACCATCATCATCCATCACGCTGATCATTTCGGCCTGGCGCAGCTCCATCAATTGCGCGGCCGCGTCGGCCGCTCCCACCACCAGGCCTACGCCTATCTGGTGGTGCCACCGCGTAAGCTGATGACCGCCGATGCGGTGAAACGCCTGGAAGCCATCGAATCACTGGAAGACCTGGGCGCCGGTTTTACCCTGGCCACCCATGATTTGGAGATCCGCGGCGCCGGTGAGTTGCTGGGTGACGAACAAAGCGGCCAGATGCATGAAATCGGTTTTACCTTGTATACCCAATTGCTGGAGCGGGCGGTGCAGGCCTTAAAGGCCGGTCGCGATATCGATCTGGAGGCGCCACTTAACCACGGCGGCGAGATCGATCTGCGCATCCCGGCGTTGATCCCCGAGGATTACCTGCCGGACGTCCATGCCCGCCTGGTCATGTACAAGCGCATCGCCAGCGCCGACAACGACGACGCCCTGAAGGAATTGCAAGTGGAGATGATAGACCGTTTCGGGCTGCTGCCGGAGGCCGCAAAAAATCTATTCCGTTTGATGCAACTCAAGCTCAAGGCTCAAGCCCTGGGGATACTCAAGTTGGAAGCCGGCCCCAACGGCGGACGCGTCCTATTCGATAAGGAACCGAATATCGATCCCACCACCGTGATCCGCCTGATCCAGACTCAACCCAAGACTTATAAGCTCGATGGTCAGGATAAGCTGCGTTTCACCCTGGAGATGCCGGAGCGGGAACAACGGTTTCAGGCGGCTGAAAAGCTCCTGGAGATGCTGGCGACCAAGAAAGCGGCGTGAACACCGCGTGGTGACTGTAACTCTTACTCTTCCTCTTGCTCTTGCTTGAACAACTCGTCCTCGAAGCCGAAATTGATCATATTTCGAATGCGCTGCGGATAGAGAATGCCGTCGAGATGATCACATTCGTGTTGCACGACCCTGGCGTGAAACCCGTATACCGAGGCAAATATCAACTTACCGTGGCGGTCGAGGCCGGTATAACGCAACTTCGTATAGCGGGGCACCAAACCACGCATGCCCGGTACACTGAGACAGCCTTCCCAGTCTTCCTCCATCTTATCGCTGACCGGTCTCAGATCAGGGTTAATCAGAATGGTGGTGGGAATGGCTTCCACTTCGGGATAACGGGGATTGGCCTCGACACCGAAGATCACCAGGCGTTTGTTCACCCCGATCTGGGGAGCGGCCAGACCGGCACCATTATACTCCACCATGGTATCGAGCATATCCTGGATCAAAGCGTCCAATTCCGCTGTATTAAACTCCGTTATGGGCTCGGCTACCTGCAGCAACCGGGGATCCCCCATCTTCAATACCTTTTTTACCGCCATGAATTACCTCTGCTTTGCCTATTTCGTGCGGGTCCGGTATCGTTAGACCCCGGTTCCCATCAAACATTCATAACCACCTAGTATGAAAAGCCTTTTGCTTGGACTTGCCCTTTCGGTGGCCGCCGTAACGGCCTATGCCGACGACGATATCACATTATACAAGGTCGAAGTCATTGTCTTCGAAAATCTCGATCCCAATGCCATCCACGCCGAAGTGTGGCCGGCCAATCCCGGAACGCCTTCCCTGGACGATGCCGTGGAGCTCTCGGCTATCACCGCACCGCCGGCCGCTCCCGACACCGCGCCGGCACCAAACGCCACCCCCGTATCCTCCGCACCGGCCGGCACGGCGGCAGCCACCTCTACCGCTCCGGGGGATGCCGCGCCGCAACCCGCTAGCGGTAATGCCGCCGCGGCATCCCCCACCGGCGGTATGACCCCCTTGGCCGTGTCCAGCGCCGCAGCGGATACATCTGCCCCAGCCGATACCACCACGCCGCCTCCTGCCCCTCGTTGGCAGTGGTTGGACGATTCCGAGCTGAGTCTCAATCCCCAGGTGAAACGGCTCAATGACTCGCCAAACTACAAAACTATCCTGCACGTCGGGTGGGTTCAACCCGTGGACAGTACCGATCAAGGCAAGGCTATCCACCTCTATGACGGCATGGAATCCACCCGTGGAGACGAAACCGCCATACCGTTAACGACAGATCCCACCACGGGACCGCCCCCCGTTGCGCACGAGGATGATCAGGCTGCCGCGCAAGCTACGAAGATCCCGGCACCGGTTGAGAACGATATGACCCAACCCCGGCAAGAACCCGATCAATCGGCTACAGACGCCGGTGACGTTGACGCAGCGCCACCGTCCCACATCTTGGACGGCACCTTCACACTGCGGCGCGGACGGTTTCTACACGTAGACGTGGACTTGGGCTACACCAAGACCGTGACCGTCGAACAACCCGCTCCTGTTACTGATAACGGCGCCACCACTGCATCGGACATCCCGCCTAACCCGCCGCAGACCACTGATATCTACGTGCGCATGATCGATTCGCGCCGGGTACGCGACGACTCGCTCAATTATTTGGATCATCCCCTGTTCGGCGTTTTGTTTACGGTCACGCCTTATCAACCACCCGCGGCTGATACGCCCGCCAAGCCATGAGTGGGCGCCGCCAGCTTTAGCATAGCGACATTGACTGGACGACGGTTACCCGTAACTTACAGATCAGTTGGTTATTGCCGTATTAAATTCACAGAATGTTTTATGTTTTTAGTAACGGCACAACATTTTCCAGCATCAAGCGCACCTTCTCCATACCCTTAGCGACGGTCTGCTCGATTTCCTGCATGGTGATCGGTCCGTCGCCGCGCCCCGCCGCCTTGTTCACCACTACCGCGCAGGTGGCGTAGCAAAGCTCCAGCTCCCGGGCCAAGGCCGCCTCCGGCATACCGGTCATACCCACCATGGTACAACCATCGCGGGCCATGCGCTCCACTTCCGCTGCGGTTTCCAGTCGCGGACCCTCGGTGGTGGCGTAGGTACCGTGCGGAACGCAGTCGAGTTTGGTGTTACTGCAGGCGTTGATCAACACTTGGCGCAATTGTTCGCAATAGGGTTCGGTGAAGTCGATGTGGGTGACATGAGTCAAGCCGTCGGCAAAGAAAGTATTCTCCCGCGCCGCGGTGTAGTCGATGATCTGGTCGGGGATTGCCAGGACACCGGGCGCCAGGTCATCGGCGATGCCGCCCACCGCAGCCACCGCGATGACATTTTTGACGCCGGTATTATGTAAGGCCCAAATATTGGCGCGATAGTTGATACGATGCGGCGGAATGGTATGACCGTGGCCGTGACGGGCGAGAAACACCACTTCCCTGCCAGACAGCACACCGTGGGTAAGCGGGCCGGACGGCTCTCCGAAGGGCGTGTGCACCACCTCACGCTTGGTGATCTCCAAATTCTTGAGGGTGGTTAAACCGGTGCCGCCGATAATCGCCAAATCACTCATGATGTTCCTTTATGCGTCCGACCGGCCATTCAAGTTTCGCTGGGGATAGCATAAATGCCCGGCACGTTGCGCAGATAACCTTTATAGTCCATACCGCAACCGAATACATAACGGTCACCGATCTCATAACCGACGAAATCGGCCTCCAAACCGTTCTTGCGCTTGGCGCGCTTGTCCAGCAGCACCGCGATGTAGACCTCGCGGGCACCTTGCGCGAGACAAGCCTTGCGTATCTCGGCCAGGGTGTACCCCTCATCGAGAATATCGTCGATCAACAACACCACCTTGTCCTGCAAGGACGCCGACGGCCGCACTATCCATTGCAACTCGCCGCCCCTGGTAGCGCCGCGATATCGGGTGGCATGGAGATAATCCATCTGCAACGGGAAATCGAGACGTGACAATAAATGGCCGGCAGGGATCATCCCGCCCACCATGACCGCGATCGCCACCGGATTACTGTCGCCCAGGCGTTCGCTGATTGCCGCCGCCATATGATCATAAGCGGTTTCAATTTCACTCTTGGAATAAATCAGATCGGCGCGCGCATAGACATCGCGAATTTCTTGGGGGGAGATACTGGACATAATGGAGTAGTTCTTAACGATAACCCGCTGAGGGATTATAGGCGCTTACAAATCCAACGTCACCCCCAGGGAGGGGAAGTCTATACCGCGGTCCATGGTGCTGGCGAAACGCACCGTGGCATGTTCCCACTCCAGACGCATGTGCCACCGGCGATAGACCCGCACGCTCACACCCGCGCCGTAAATAAAGCGTACACCGTTGTCGTGGAGCACCTGCTGATCAGACAACGCCAGCGTACCGCCCGACAGGGTTGGATTGGAATACATGCTGGTGTTCCACATCAGGATTCCGCCGCGAGCCAGCAATGTGAGTCGATCATGAAACGTCCAGGACGCCACGCCGGTGAGGCTCATGCCCTTGGCCAGCGCCCTGCCGTAAACATTCCCGGTCTGCCAGAAGGTGGGCGTGGTCCCCGGCTCATAGCCATTGAACTTGGTATCGCCGAAATGCACATAGCTCAATTCGCCGGCCAAGTGCGGCGTAAATTGATAACCGGCCGTCAATTTGTAGGCCATCGATTTAGTATTCAGTTCCTTGCGGCTATGGGTGGCGTCATTCCTGTCACGGGTGGTCATATCGGTACGGCTCTCGCCGACCGCGATGCCACCGTACCATGTGCGTTGCTGAGCCGCGACGGCCGGAGCGGTCGCCGCGGCGCAATACATGACAATGGCCGCCGTTGTGATTCGCTTCATATACGTATGGATCATGACCCGCTAACACCTTTTTCGGCACTTACCGTATTGGAGAAATGCTGCTTCTGCCAAGGCCAGACCACCTCGTGGGGTGTAGGCGGCAGCTTGGGCATGGTCTGTGCCGGGAAATGACCGGTGAGGCTTTCAAGAAAGGCGACGACATCCCGAATCTGTTGGGCGGTCAAAGTAGCCTTGTCCTGGGTTTTCGCCATAACCCGCACCGCCTCACTCAAGGTCGGGACGCTGCCGTTGTGGAAATAGGGAGCGGTGACCGCGATATTGCGCAACACCGGCAGGCGGAACATGTGTTTTTCGCTGGGATCGTGGCTGAATTCATAGCGGCCGCTATCGGCGGTGAGATTGTATTCCTTATCGTATTTACTGCCCAGCGTGTTGGGGAATAATTCGTAAAATCCGTCGCCCATCTTGAGATAGGGCCCCGGTGCCGGCCCGGAGAAATTCGGGCCGAAGTGACAGGCCACGCAACCGATATCACGGAAGTCATCGAGGCCGCGTTTAGCGGATGTCGACAGTGCGGACTTGTTGCCGCGAATGTAATGATCGAAGGCGCTGCCCGGGGTAATCAAGGTACGAATATATGAGGCGAGGGCCTTGGCGGTATTGTCAAGCGTGGCTGAATCGCGACCACCGAACACCTTGGTGAATTCCTTGCGATAGCCGGGGATCCTTTCCAGGCGGAATTGCAGGGCATGGGCATCGGGCATGGCCATCACCGTATCATCGAGAAAGTGACTGTGCAGCTGCTGTTCCAGGCTGCGCGCCCGCCCGTCCCAGTAATATACGGATTGGAAGGCCACGTTCCACACGGTGGGCGCATTACGTTGGGTAGGCT
The DNA here is from genome assembly GCA_964458405.1 of uncultured Chromatiaceae bacterium. Lineage (GTDB taxonomy): Bacteria > Pseudomonadota > Gammaproteobacteria > DRLM01 > DRLM01 > JARRQJ01. Next base: position 3,511 of record CAYWIQ010000041.1, on the reverse strand, counting down.
TGCCCAGCGCGCCTACTGACACCGCACGGTTGTCCTGGCCGCCAGCCATGATGTTGTGGCAACTGTTGCAGGACACCGTACCGGTCACCGACAAGCGGCGGTCGAAATAGAGTTGTTTTCCAAGCTCGATCTTGGCCACACTCTGCGGATTGTCTTTGGGGACAGGGACCTTCTCCGGCAAGGGTTGCAAGAAATCATAAGCCAGCGCCACTGTCGCATATCCCAAAGCCATTGCCGTCATCACTACCGTCGGCCACAAGCGCTTCACCATCGTGGGATTTCTCCTTTCATCCGATTAGCGCCCGCACAACACCGATTAGCCAGGCAACCTGGGTGCCCGGATGGGCGGTATCAACTGTGAGGTATCGATAGTGTGAACAGGCCCTAAGGATTCGATTACCGCGAACCGCGATTTTACACCAAATCCGGCGTATCGGGCCGATCGCATTCCGCCACCGCGTGCAACGCCTCCTGCCAGCTCGGTTCCATGCGCACGTGGACGCGATCCAGCTTGCCGCGGCCGTGCAGCCGGGCCAGGCGCAACTGCGAAGCCGGATTGCGATAATCACCCAAGCGTTCGATCACTGCCGGAATCATGGTCAGCTCGTTGCACAGCAGGATCATGTCGCAGCCCGCCTCCAACGCCGCCATGGCGCGTTCGCCCATATCCCCCGCTCCGGCGGCGCCCGCCATACCCAAATCGTCACTGAAGATCGCGCCTTGAAAGCCCAAGCGTTGGCGCAACACTTCCTGTAACCAAAAATGCGAAAAACCGGCGGGCTTAGCGTCCACCTGTGGATAGACAACATGAGCGGCCATGAGTGCCGCCACGCCGTAGTGAATCATGCGCTCGAAGGCGACAAGATCCTCGGTGGCGATGTCCTCGTAACGGCGATTATCGCTCACCACTACATGATGGGAATCCGCCGCCGCGGTACCGTGCCCCGGGAAGTGCTTCCCCACTGCCCGCATGCCCGCCAGATCCATCCCCGTCATGAAGGCGTGGGCCAAATCGGCCACACTTTCCGGATCACCGTGAAAGGCGCGGTCGCCGATCACCGTACTGGTGCCGCGATCCAGGTCCAATACCGGCGCGAAACTCAAATCCACGCCCACGGCCCGCAATTCCGCCGCCATCAGCCAACCGATGAGTTGCGCATAGACCTTGGCCTTTTTGGGATCCTTATCCTGGATCCGGCCCAACTGGCGCATGGCCGGCAGCGCGACGAAACCATCGCGAAAGCGCTGCACCCTGCCGCCTTCCTGATCCACCGCCACCAACAGCGGCGAATCCTTGGTAGCGTGAATCTCAGTCACCAGGGACTGAAGCTGGGCCGGTTCCTGATAGTTGCGGGTGAACAGGATAACGCCGCCCACCAGGGGATGACGCAGCAGCTCCCGTTCTTCCGCGCTCAGCTGCAAGCCGGCAACGCCTATCATCAACGGTCCCAAACTCATGCCCTGCTCTCCTTAGGCAAACGCTGCCTCATCGCGCCCGGCTGCGCACGTCCAGCCAATCACGCAGCCTGTCGCCCAACAGATTGACCCCCAGCACCACCGCCATCAAGGCGATGCCCGGCGCCAACACCAGGTGGGGGGCCATCAGCATGTAGCGGGTACCATCGCGGATCATGCTGCCCCACGAGGCCGCCGGCGGTTGCACCCCCAGACCGAGAAACGACAGACCGGCCTCGGCGATCACCGCCCCCGCCACGGCGAAGGTGCCCTCGACGATCAGCGGCGCCACGATCAAGGGCAGCAGATGGCGCAGAATGATACGGGTGCGCCGCACCCCCAGGGACAATGCCGCCTGTACGTGCTCGCGGTGTTTAAGAGATAACACCTGGCTGCGCGCCAGGCGCGCGAAACCTACCCACCCCACCACACTGAGGGCGATCACCACATTGCTGATCCCCGGCCCCAGCACCCCGGCCAAGGCAATGGCCAATAGGATACCCGGAAAGGCCAGGAAGATATCGATGATCCGCACCAACACATGGTCAACCCAACCCCCAATGAAGCCGCTGGTGGCGCCGACCAATGAGCCCAGCGTCGCCGTCACCGTCACCACCGTCACCGATACCATAAACGACGTGCGGGCGCCCACCACCAGACGCTGCCACACCGGCCGCCCCAGATCGTCGAACCCTAACCAACCCGCGGCACTCGGCGAGGCCAGGATGCGTTGCAGTTCGATGTGATTGGGGTCGCCCACCAACGCCGGCCCGATCAGGGCGCACAAGGCCCATAAAAGCAGAATGGCGGCGGGCAGCCACAGGCGCATCAGCGGCCCTCCCTGACCCGCACCCGCGGATCCAGCCAACCGTAAACCAAATCGGTCAAGGTGTTCACCACCACGTAGGAACCGCTGATCAGCAACACGCAGGCCTGCACTACCGGATAGTCGCGGCGTTGGATGGATTCGATGGTCAACTCCCCCAACCCCGGCCAGGAAAACACCATCTCGGTGACCACCGCACCGCCCAGCAATACCCCCAACTGCAAGCCCAGCACCGTCACCACCGGCAGCATGGCATTGCGCAGGCCGTGACGCCAGATGACAGCCCATTCCCCCAACCCCTTGGCCCGCGCGGTGCGGATGTAATCCTCATTCAACACTTCCAGTAACGACGAGCGCACCATGCGCGACAGCACCGCCGCCAGGGCGGTGCCCAAGGTGATGGCGGGCAACACGATGGAACTCGCCTGCTCGCGGCCGCTCACCGGCAACCAGCCCGCCCACACGGCGAACACCAGGATCAACAGCGGCCCTAACCAAAAATTGGGAATGGACACCCCCAGCATGGACAACGTCATGGCGCCGTAGTCCCAGGGCGTATCCTTACGCACCGCGGCGATAACCCCCAAGGGGATGGCGATGACCACCGCCACCAACAACGCGGCGCCCGCCAGTTCGGCGGTCGCCGGGATGCGTTCCGCCAACAATTCGGTGATGGGCCGTTTCGATTGCAATGAATTGCCGAGATCCAGGTGCAACAGCCCGTTGAAGTAATGGAGCAGTTGCGTCAACAGCCCTTGGTCCAAGCCCAAGGCATGGCGCAACGCCTCACGGTCGGCGGGTTGTGCCGCCTCGCCCAACATCACTTCCACCGGATCGCCGGGGACCAAATGGATCAGCAGAAATACCAGACAACTCACCCCCACCAACACCAGCATCGCACTGAACAGTCGTGACAGGATGAATACAGGCATAATAAGGGCGAGATCCTAGCGTTAAATTAAAAAATTATTAGTGGTAAAAATGCTGGCTTAATGACTGATGACACATGGATATACTCATTAGTATTCGTTGCCTAAAGCGATTGTTTTCCATTCCTTCAAACCCCATCCCCACCCTAACCCTCCCCTTGAAGGGGCGGGAATCAAAACACCCCGAACTACAATTGTTCACTGAATCACAAGACAACAACCGCCGTTGCCCCTCCCCCTACAAGGGGGAGGCCGGGAGGGGGATGGGGTAAGCAGTCGCGCATCAATCATTACACGCATT
>CAYWIQ010000040.1:0-11166 GCA_964458405.1 uncultured Chromatiaceae bacterium | reverse complement strand
TGGAGCCGCCGCGGGAGACGATGCCGGTGACGCGGTCGGCGGTGAGCGGCACGTAGCGCAGCAGCACGCCGGCGTGGATGGTGAAGTAGTCGACGCCCTGTTCGGCCTGCTCGATGAGGGTGTCGCGGAACATCTCCCAGGTCAGTTCCTCGGCCTTGCCGTCGACCTTTTCCAGGGCCTGGTAGATGGGCACGGTGCCGATGGGCACCGGCGCGTTGCGGATGATCCACTCGCGGGTCTCGTGGATGTTCTTGCCGGTGGACAGGTCCATGATGGTGTCGGCACCCCAGCGTATCCCCCAGGTCATCTTGTCCACCTCATCTTCTATGGAAGAGGTAACCGAGGAGTTGCCCAGGTTACCGTTGATCTTCACCAGGAAATTGCGGCCGATGACCATGGGCTCCAGCTCGGGGTGATTGATGTTGGCCGGGATGATGGCCCGGCCGCGCGCCACCTCGTCACGCACGAACTCCGGGGTGATCTCTTTGGGCAAACTGGCGCCGAAATCATGACCGGGATGCTGCTGTACCAGCAAGTCTCGGTACAGTTCCAGGCGCTGGTTTTCGCGAATGGCTACATATTCCATTTCCGGGGTAACGATGCCGCGTCGAGCATAATGCATCTGGGTAACATTGCAGCCCGGCTTGGCACGCAACGGCCGACGCAGGTGCCCGGCAAAACGCAGCTGATCCAGACCGGGATCGGCGGCGCGGCGCCGGCCGTATTCCGAACTGAGGACGGTAAGCTCCTCGGTATCACCTCGCTCTTCTATCCAACGGCCGCGCACCTCGGCCAGGCCCTGGCGGATATCGATACTCACCGTAGGATCGGTATAGGGCCCGGAGGTATCGTAGACGGTAACCGGCGGATTGGATTCCCCCTCCGTCCCCATCGGGGTAGCGGCCAGGGTGATCTCGCGCATAGGGACGCGGATATCCGGTCGGCTGCCCTGGACATAGACCTTGCGGGAATTGGGGAAGGGCTGGATGGCCGCCTCGTCGACCTTGGCGGTCTGGCTCAAAAATACTTCGTTGGCACGTGCGCTCATATCGTTATCCTTACGAGGTTGAGGTGATATGGACGCAGGGACGTTCAGGTATGGCTTCCCTACGCCGGTATCAGCCGGATCAGGTTCAGAGGGTGTTTCTCAGCCCGCTAATGGGCACCCCTAGCCTGCCGACGGCTGCAGACCGTCGGAGAAGCCATAAAAACTAATCCATGCGCACCGCATTTGCAAGATGATCCCGTCCTTCCCTTGCCTCGACCCGGCAAACCGCTTAATCTTGGCAGGCTTTGCTTATAGAGGATTGAGGGATGATGAGCAACATGAATATGGCCCAGGCCCGCCACAACATGATCGAACAACAGATCCGTCCCTGGGATGTGCTGGACCAAGGGGTCTTGGAGTTGATAGAGGGCCTCCCCCGGGACAAATTCGTGCCCGCCACTTACCTCGAGCTCGCCTACGCCGACATCAACGTCCCCCTGGACCATGGCCAGGTGATGATGGCCCCCAAGGTGGAGGCGCGTATGCTGCAAGCCCTCGCCGTCACGGACAAAGACCTTATCCTGGAGGTGGGTACCGGCAGCGGCTATGTCACCGCCCTGTTGGCCAGTTGCGGCAAACGCGTCCACTCGGTGGACATTTACCCTGATTTCACCCAGGGCGCCGGCGCCAAGCTGGCTGAATTGGGCATAGACAATGTTACCTTGGAAAGCGGCGATGCAGTCGCCGGCTGGGACCATCACGGCCCTTATGACGTCATCGCCATCACCGGTTCCCTGCCATCGTTGCCCGATGCCTTCCTGCAAAGCCTGAAGATCGGTGGTCGGCTGTTCGTCATCACCGGCCAGGCACCGGTGATGCAGGCCCGCCTCATCACGCGCACCGCCGAACAGGGATGGAACGACAACATCCTGTTTGAAACCGTTTTACCCCCGTTAGTCAACGCCCCGCAGCCGCAGCGGTTCGTCTTTTAACTCGACCGGATAGCGCGTAGTAGTATAATTTCAGCGGAGACCGCTTCCTGCGGCACCGCACTGGAAACGATACGATGTTAGAAATCACAGCCCCCGAACTTAAGGAATACTTGGCGATCGCCGATCCACCACCCCTGCTGCTGGATGTGCGCGAGAGCGGCGAGTACGCCATCTGCCACATTCCGGGTTCTCGCCACATCCCCATGAACCAAGTCCCACAATCACTGGACGATCTGGACTCACAGCGCGAAACCATCGTCATCTGCCACCACGGCATGCGCAGCGCGCGGGTGGCAAACTACCTGGAGCAGGTCGGATTCGACAAAGTCCTTAATCTTGCCGGCGGCATTCATGCCTGGGCCTGTGAGGTGGACAAGGACATGCCGACGTATTGAGCGTGGCACACCTAGTAAAAGGACTGGATATGACTCTTTCCGCTACCCGTCATCTGGCCATAGCGTGCATATTGTTTGCCGTCCCTGCATTGGCCGGCGCGGATAACTTGATGGATATCTATAAACTGGCCACCGCCAGCGATCCCCAACTGCGCCAGGCCCAGGCGGCCTATGAGGCGGTGGCGGAAACCAAGAGTGAAGCCAAGGCGCAACTGCTGCCGCAGATCACCCTCGGCGCCAATATCACCCGCGACCGCCAGGAATACACCAGCATCAGCGCCCCCTTCCCCGGCTTCCAGCCCACGACCTATTTTTCCACCACCAAAGGCTACAGCCTTAACCTGAGTCAGGCCCTTTATCATCGCGACCTGTTCACCCAGTTACATGCCGCCGACGCCTCCACCGCCCAGGCCCAGGCCAATTATCAAGCGGCACAGCAAGACTTGGAAGTCCGCGCCACCGACCGCTACTTCAAAGTGTTGTCCGCCGTGGACAATCTCGATGTCGCTCAGGCCCAGAAAAAGTCCAACAAGCATCTGTTAGAACAAGCTCAACAGCGCTTCGACGTCGGTATGATCGCCATTACCGATGTACACGAGGCCAAGGCCGCCTATGACCTGGCGGTGGCCCAGGAAATCGCCGCCCAGAATCAATTGGCGATCGCCAAAGAACAACTGCGCGAGGTAACGGGCAAATTTCATGATTCCCTGCAACCACTCAAGGAAGACGTTACCCTGCCGCCGCCCGATCCGACCAATGTCAAGAAATGGGTGGACACCGCGTTAAAGCAAAACTTTCAATTGATCGCAGCGCAGGCCGCAGTGGACAAGGCGCAACAAGACGTGGAATTGAACCGCGCCGGCCACTATCCAAAGCTGGATGCGGTCGCCAGTTACGGCTATACCGATGTTAGCGCCGGCCTGTTCGGCGGCAGCGAGTCCAATGATGCCACGATCGGGCTGCAATTCAGCCTGCCGCTCTATCAAGGCGGCGGCACCTCGTCGCGGGTGAAGGCCGCTGTCTATCGCCTCACCCAGGCCAAGGAGGCGCTGGAACAGCAACGCCGCGCCACCGATCGCCAGACCCGCAGCGCCTATCTCAACGTGGTTGACGCCATTAGCAGAATCAACGCCCTCAAACAAGCGCTGGTCTCCACCCAAAGCGCCTTGGACGCCACCCAGGCCGGTTATGAAGTCGGCACCCGCACCATCGTCGATGTGTTAAAGAGCCAGAGCGACCTCTTCGATGCTCAACGCAACTACTCCGAGGCCCGCTACAATTACATCGTCAGTTCCCTGCAATTGAAACAAGCCGCCGGCATGCTCGGCCCCGCCGACCTGGAGCAGGTCAATCACTGGTTGCAGTAACAGATCATTACCCGATTGCAAGAAGCAAAGTAAGATCTACCTTTCTTCCAGCGCCTCAATCAAGGGACCAAGATGTGCCTCGTAGTTCTTCCACCGGTCAAGCGATCTCCGATAGATAGGCTGCCTTACTTGATCATAGCTGGCGGTACCCACCGCACGTTTTGCATCATAGAATCTGGCGCATTGATCGTCCCACGGTAATCCACAGAACGCCAGCATCGCCCGACCAACCCCCTCCAGATCGGCAACGACGTCTTCATATTTAACTTCCATCATTTGGATATCCAGCACCGCCGCCCAGTGCCTCATCAATTTTTGATACGAGCGATAATAGATCCCCAGTGCACGTAAATCCTGACTATAAGGAATCCTCTGCGCAAAATTCTGAAAATAACACGACAAACAGGTATCAAGCGGGTTACGTACGCAATGAATAATCCTAGCCTCAGGGAATATCAAGTTAATCAAACCCAAATGAAGGAAATTTTCCGGCATCTTGTCGGTTACCCGCTCCGCATCCGCTGAAAGCGCCGTTAGAGTTTCGAGGTAAGTTTGGGCTGCATCTTCAAAATCGCTGCGATCCATACTCGCCACACAAAAAGGGTAGTAGGCATCCCCGCCAAGCTTGGCGGGGATGCTATTGACAATCCGGTTCATAACTTCTAACTCACCGCCACCAAAGATCGCTGGGTGGCTGACAAGAATCTGCTCGACTAAGGTGGTCCCGGAACGCGGCATGCCAACAATAAATATTGGCCGCTTAGTGTTTATCTGGGCCCGAGGTGAGTGCGCCATAAAATGAGAACTATAGGCTAGGATAAGCTCTTCGATATCCTGGACGTGTTGATCCGCATCGAAACCCCGCCCCTGCCCGAACAAGGTGTTTCCACGACTGTAATGGCTAAAGGCATTATCGAATGCATCACTGGAATCATATAGTCGCCCCAATTCAAAATGGAGGTCCGCTTGTTGCTCTTCGTTAAGATGAAGGTCATCTCGCTTTAACATCCGTTCCAGGAGAACAACGGCCTCATCACAGCGACCCAGCGGACGACAGAGTGCCGCAAACACTAAAGCCGCAAAAAAATTCGGATCATCCGTCTCCAGGAACGGCTTCAAGAGTTCATAGGCCCGCCCAAAATCACCTTTCCTCTCTAAGACCAAGGCCTCCCCTATTTTTGCCTCCGCGCAGGCCGGATCCAATGCCTGCGCGGTACGATAACACTCCAACGCATTATCCTGCGGACCAAAATCCGCAAAGATTCTACCTAAGGCCAGCCATCCTTCCAGATTAGCGGGGTCGAGGCGTACCGACTCATGGTAAGCGGCTATCGTAAGCTGAAACCAACCTAAACTTGAAAGCGCACGACCCAAATTTAAATAGCTCTTAGCGGAGTTCGGGTTGAGCAGTAACGCTTCGCGATGGACGCTTACTGCCTCCTTGAAGCGCTGAAGTTTTCGCAAAACACAACCCAAGTTGTTATAGGCATCTACAAACCCCGGATTGAGTCGCAACACCTCGCGAAAAGCCGTTTCCGCATCCGCAAAGCTTCCCATCTCCGCCAGAAGATTGCCTAAATTGAATTGAGCTTCAGGTGAAGTTGGCGCCAGATGTACTGAAGCACGATGTTCCACCAGAGCCTGCTCAAATTTCCCCTGCTTCTGTAACAACGTCCCCAAGTTTGAGTGTGCGGCGGACATATCCGGCTTAAGCCTTATAGCCTCGTGATATGCAGCCTCTGCTTCCGCGAATTTATGCCTTTGGTTTAACACATTACCAAGATTAAAGTGAACCTCGGGGCGCTGGGGTTGAAGATCGGCAGTCTTTCGAAAACATACCTCGGCGTCTTCCAGCATCCCTTGCTGACCATTGATCATCCCCAAGAAAAACCAGGACTCCGCATCCATAGGATCGAGTTCGCAAACCCGTGAGTAAAGTAACTTCGCATCTTGCAAATTACCAACTTGATAGAGGGCAAGCCCTTCTCGCTTCATCGCTTGCGTGCTTGTACTTTCAACCAATGACCCAACCTCGTTTCGCGCCACCACTTTTTATGGATTAGTTCTCCGCAAAAGATCTTTGCATATCCTCTCTATTACAACAAGAAAGGCCCACCGACAATTGGTATATCATTCCTGAGAGGCAGTAACCGAAGCAAGTTGAGAATCCAAGATCGCCTCGAGCTTCATCATCGCACCGCGGTTGCGTTCCACCAGTTCACGACCGCAGGAACCCGCCGCGTCGCGCAGCTTAGTATTTTCCAGATAGCGCACCACCACAGTGGCCAGATCAGTTACGGTCTCCACCCGTTCAGCACCGCCGTGGGAGATGAGGGCGCGGGTAATCTCAAGAAAATTGAAGGTATGAGGTCCCACCACGATCGGCACACCTAAGGCTGCCGGTTCCAGCACATTGTGCCCGCCGGTAGGCACCAGACTGCCGCCCACAAATGCCACGTCCGCCCCGGCGTAGAATAAGGTCAGCTCACCCATAGTATCGCCGAGAAACACTGCCACATCGTCGCAAATGGCGCTTTGCGCACTGCGCCTCGCTACCACATAGCCGCTACGCTGACACAGTTCGGCTACTTTATCGAAGCGCTCGGGATGGCGCGGCACCAACACCAGCAAGGCCTGCGGCAAACGCCGTTGCACCATGCCGAAGGCGCTCAGTACCAGTTCCTCCTCCCCCGCATGAGTACTGGCGGCCACCCACACCGGACGCCGTGCACCCCAAGCGGCACGCAATTGCACCCCGCGGTTGCGCAGGTCTTCGGGGAGATGCACGTCGAACTTGATGTTGCCGGTCACCTGCACATGCTGTGCATCCACCCCCAAGGAAATGAAACGGTCCGCGTCGGGGCGGGCCTGGGCGGCCAAGGCCGTCACGTTACTCAGCGTGTCCCGGGTCAGGCCGAGCAAACGGCGATAACCCCGTGCGGAACGCGCAGACAAACGGGCATTGACGAGGATGAGCGGGACTTGCTGCTTGCGGCAAATATGAAACAAGTTGGGCCAGATCTCAGTCTCCATAATAATGACAGCAATGGGCCGCACTCGTTTGATAAAACGCCGCACCACGCCTGGCAAATCATAAGGGGAATAGACATGAAACACCTCTTCGCCCAGTTGCTGGCGCACCCGCTCTGAACCGGTAATGGTGGTAGTGGTCACCAGCACCGGGAAACGCCGTTCCTGCCGCAGCCAGGTAATCAGCGGCAGCGCCGCCTGCACCTCGCCTACCGAGACGGCATGTACCCAGACTACACCCGCTTTGGGTAGACGCGGGATAAAACCAAACCGCTCGCCCCAGCGTCGCCGATAACCGGGCGCGCGCAGGCTGCGCCACAATAACCTCAACAGGACAAATGGAACCAACAGATAGAGCAGTAGACTATATAGGTAGCGCAAGATAGGGCTCGTCGAGTTTTAGTTCATTCGCTGACTCTAGAACATATCGAATCAATCGTCGCACCCGGCGTCACCGATCAAAAGGGTTGCCCCACGCCGGAGGTCGATGACGGCTCAATCCAAGCGCCGTCGTCAAGCATCTAAACCCTCGCACAACAAGTGCAGAATCAGCACATGGGCCTCCTGGATACGCGCGGTGCGCGGCACGGCCACCACCAAGGGCACATCTACCAACTCCATGCAGGCACCGCCGTCGCGGCCCAATAAACCGATACTACGAACGCCCATTGCGCGCGCCTGTTCCAGCACCTTGACGATGTTAGGTGAATTGCCGGAGGTGGTGATCGCCACCAACACATCGCCGCGCGCAGCCAGGGCCTCCAACTGCCGGGCGAAGATATGATCGAAACCGTAATCGTTACCGATGGAAGTCAAGGCTGAGCTATCGGTATTCAAGGCTGTAGCCGGATAACCACGGCGCTCCCTCTCGAAACGTCCGGTAAGTTCGGCAGCGAAATGCTGAGCGTCGGCGGCCGAACCGCCGTTACCGCAGATAAACAAGCGCCTTCCCGCGGTGAAGGCATCACGAATCAGCATGGCCGCCCGGCGCAATTCCGCTTCAAGGGTCACCACCGCGTCGATAGCGGCACGATGCTCGGCGATGGCGGTTTCAAAATCGTTGTCCTTCAACTCCTATTCCTCACCTTACTCGGCTGTATCACGCCGGCACGTCGGGATAGATCCACCTTAATCCTGACAGCGCTCGATAATACCCGATGTCGAATGACCGGCATGATAACTGAGAATCTTGACCTGTCCTCCGCCGGCCGTCACACAATCGTAACCGGCCACCTCTTCGGGGCAATAATCTCCGCCCTTCACCAAATAATCGGGCCGTACCCGGCAAATCAACTGCCGCGGCGTGTCCTCGCCAAACGGCACCACCCAATCGACACACTGCAGCGCTGCTAACACCGCCATGCGATGGTCCAGCGAATTGATGGGGCGGGTCGCACCCTTGAGACGCCGTACCGAATCATCATCATTAACGGCGACGATCAGACGATCGCCCAGGTGCCGCGCCTCCTGCAGGTAGGCAACGTGTCCGGCGTGGAGAATATCGAAACAGCCGTTGGTCATCACCACCGTCTCACCGCGAGCCCGGGCCTGCTCCACCGCCTCATGCAATTGCAGTTCATCGACCACGCCGCGCTCGATTATGCCGCCTTCATGCAGCGCGCGGCGGATCTCGGGGACGCTCACCGTGGCCGTACCCAGTTTACCCACCACGATCCCGGCGGCGAGATTGGCCAGGGCCGTGGCCTGCGCCCAATCCTCCCCTGCCGCCAGGGCCGCCGCCAACACCGAGATCACCGTATCACCGGCGCCGGTGACATCATAGACCTCGCGTGCCTTGGCCGGCAGATGCAGCGCCGCCTCGGCACGACGCAACAGCGTCATGCCCTGCTCACCGCGGGTGATCAACAACCCATCCAGTTCATGCTCATCCATCAACGCCGCGCCTTTGCCCGCGATCTCCTGTTCATCGCGACAATGCCCCACCACCAACTCGAACTCGGCAAGATTGGGCGTCACCAGGCTCGCCCCCCGATACACGCTAAAGTCACGACTCTTGGGATCTACCAATACCGGCAAGCCGTCAGCGCGGGCCGCCTTGATCAAAGGTTGTATCGCCGTCAGCGCGCCCTTGCCGTAATCCGACAGCACCACCACCTCCGCCTCGGCCAGCGCCTCAGTAAAAGGCTCCAGCAAACCGCTGCCGTCGAAACCGGGTATGCCGGCCTCGAAATCAAGGCGGATCAACTGTTGATGACGACTTAAGACCCGCAGCTTGGTAACCGTGGGCATGCCGGAAACTTTATGGAACAGGCAACGCACACCGGCGACACTCAGCAACCCGGAGAGGATGTCCGCGCCTTCATCGGCGCCGGTCACGGCTACCAGCGACACGCTTGCCCCCAAAGCGGCGATATTGAGGGCAACATTACCGGCGCCGCCGGGCCGCTCCTCGGCTTGATCGACGCGCACCACCGGCACCGGCGCCTCCGGTGAGATACGCGATGCGCTGCCGTGCCAATAGCGGTCCAGCATGGCATCACCCACCACCAGAATACGCGCGGATTCAAAATTGGGAACATGTATCTTCATATCGACGTTCCTGGTGTCGGCTGACCCGGTCCTCCCCGTATCTTAGCATGGCGGTTGGCGTTTGGTTTTGGACAGCGCAGTCACGGGACTGTAGAATTTTTCCTTTTCGACGAGCCTCGTGACCACCGCACCGCAATTCTCCTGGCGATTCCTGGCACCGCGCTACTGGCCCACCTGGCTGGTGATGGGCACCATGTGGTTACTCGCTCAACTACCCTATGGCCGGCAGATGGCCCTGGGACGCACCTTGGGCCGGCTCATGGGCCGTCTGGGCAAGACGCGACGCCACGTCGCCCAGGTTAACCTATCCCTTTGTCTGCCTGAGCTCAGCGCAGCGGAGCGCCAAAGGTTGTTGCAAAGCCATTTGGAGTCGGTAGGCATGGCCCTGGTGGAGACGGCCATCAGTTGGTGGATGCCCACGGAGCGGCTGCGGCCGCTGTTACAGATCGAAGGCCTGCAACACCTGCAAGCGGCGCTGCAAAAAGGCCACGGCGCCATCGTACTGATCGGCCACTTCACTTGCATGGAACTGTTTGGTCGGCTATTGGCCCTGCACACACCGCTGCACGTCACCTACCGCCAAAACAAGAATGCGCTTTATGAATACATGCTGACTCGAGCCCATCGCCATCACTGCAGCTCGCTCATCCCCCATACCGATCTGCGCACCATGTTCCGTATCCTCAAGCACAATGAACCTCTGTGGTATGCCCCCGATCAAAATTACGCCGGCAAGCACAGCGCCTTCGTACCGTTCTTCGGTGTTCCGGCCTCCACCATCACCGCCACCTCGCGCATCGCGCGCACCAGTCATGCGCCGGTGATCCCAGTGTTGGCGCAACGCCTGCCCGACGCCGCCGGCTACCGCATCACCTTACAAGCTCCACTGCAAGACTTCCCCGGCCCTGATGAGGTCAGCGACGCAGCACGCATCCTCCAAGGAATCGAAGATCAAGTGAGGCAGATTCCGGAGCAATATTTATGGGTACATAGACGCTTCAAGACCCGTCCGCCGGGGGAAGGACCCGTATATTAACCAGAACCAGTGGAAAAGTTATTGCGCTTGCCGGCAACCTCGAAGCGCACTTGCATCCTTGAATTATTTGCCCCAAGCGGCTTGTTCCGCATCCCGCAAAACCATTCGGGCAACGCCTGACGCCATCACGAAACGCCGAAATAGACTTAAATGCTTGTGCACGATCTCTCGCGCAAACACGATTAATGTGCTATGAATTTATCAGGCATCAATATCATGACCCTGCGGCCAGATAACCATGAAATGGGAATTTCACTATCTTGCAGAACCCAATTACCTTGAAGTCATCATCAGTGGAGATATGTCCCCGGATGAGCTCGATCGCATGGCCGTGGAACGCTGGCAGGAATTGCAGAAATATGACTGCAAAAAAATACTGTTCGATTTCACTCCCATCACCAACACCCTGAATACGATCGAAATATATAACCGCCCGGAACAATCCGAAAAGATTGGCGTAATGCGGAGCAACCGCACCGCGGCGGTTGTGCCTGAGATCTACCTGAACGATTTCAAATTCATGGAAACCGTCTATCAGAATCGCGGCTTCGATTTGAACGTCTTCACTGATAGAGAGCAAGCAATAGGTTATTTGATGGCTATCTGATGCACACCGCCTTGCGCCATTCGCTGTTACAGGCATCGCCAGATAATCCACAAATCCAAAAGGCGGCCACCATCTATAGTGAATGACCAATTGGTATTACACTAGAATTCTCCAGTTGACCGTCTATCGGCCCCCGATGCCCCGGAATTGCCGTCATACCGCACAACGAGAATACAATCACCGTCACCCATACTATCTGAT
>CAYWIQ010000039.1:0-11216 GCA_964458405.1 uncultured Chromatiaceae bacterium | reverse complement strand
TCCCCACAAACCGTAGCCGGTCGAAGTGTCCTGCATTGCACAGCGGGCAATAGCTTAGGGTTTGTCCTGCTTGGTGGTGAAGATGGGCGAAGGGAAAGGGGTGATATTGCCGCCGGTCTCGGAACCGGCGATGATCTTGTTGACGCCTTCCTTTTCGACTTCATCGACGCGTATCACCGCCTGCATGGGGATGTAAGTGCGCTTGACGTTCGCGAACTCGGCCTTGAGACGCTCTTCCGACGGGTCTACCAGTACACCCGAACCGGTACCGAACAACAATCCTTCCACCTCGATGAAACCCAGCATGCTGCTGGGGCTGACCCGCTTGGCGTGGATCTCGTAGATCTTGCCTTGGTTATGGAACATGATCTTATATATTTGCTTGCTACGCGCCATAAGGATCCTTAGCTTACTTCGCTCAACAGGGCGGACATCATCTGTTCGGCTTGGGAGGCATAGCCACCGCCGAACAGGTTGGCATGATTGAGAATATGATAAAGATTATAGAGGGTCTTGCGTAGTCGGTAACCGCTATCAAGGGGATAGTGTTCATTGTAAGCCGCGTAAAATGGCGGGGGATACCCGCCGAACAATTCGGTCATGGCAATATCGGTTTCGCGATCGCCGTAATAGCTGGCGGGATCGAAAATGACCGGTTGACCGTCGCGCAGCGTGGCATGATTTCCGGACCACAAATCGCCGTGGAGCAATGATGGCGGCGGATTGTGACCGTCGAGCACCCGGTCAAGGGTGCTCAACAGCCGTTCACCCTTGCGTTGCAGCGTGGTGCCGAACCCATGTTGTGCCGCCAACCGTAGTTGGAAATCCAACCTTTGTTCGCTCCAGAACCGCAACCAGTCGTCGCGCTCATCATTTACCTGCGGCGTGGAACCGATGGTATTGTCCCGATGCCAGCCGTAGCGTTTGCCGCTATGCCGGTGTAACTGCGCCAACTGGGCGCCCAACAAGGCCGCACTGGCGCCGTTCGAAGAGGCAAACTCCAGGTATTCCTGGACCAGATAGGCCGTGTGGGTCGTGGCGCCCCAACATAACGGCGCCGGTACCCGCACCGTGGCGGTGGCCTGCAAGGCTAGCAGTGCTTCGGCCTCAGCGGAGAACATCTCCACCGCGTCGACGTTATTGAGTTTGACAAAATAGCGTTGGCCGTCGCCTTCCAACCGGTAGGCGCGGTTGATGCACCCGCCGCCCACCGCCTGTGCATCGATGACGGTAAAGGCTTGAGTGGTGGCGGCCGAGACCGCAGCGGCGATTTCTGTCCAGTCCATCATAGGAAGGGCTGAGATTAAAAGACCCGCAATCACATTTCAACGCTGACACGGTCGAACAGCGTAGTGGTCAGGGGCCGGGCGTAGCAACCACCGGCAGGGGAACGGCGGCCGGTGCCCTCACCCGAAACCAGCCGGCGATACTGGCCCGCCCACGGCGGGTGATGGTGACCTCATGAGGTATATCCTCGCTGGTCATGCATACCAAGGTACCGCTCATTGGCGGTACCTCGGCGATAACGCGATCATCCCCATAAATCAGCAATTCGCCACCGTCGCCCTGCCGCCAACAGGGGTTGAGGTAGGTCACGATCGAGATGCGCCTTTGGTTATCGTTGAGGAAACTGTCGAGATGTTTCTGGTAACCGCTGCCGGGTGGATAGTGGGCGAAATGGGTCTCCAGTTCGGTAAGGCCGAGAAACAGTTGCCGATTTAGGTTTTTCCGTAGCTGTTCCAATTCGTTCAGGTAAGTGCGTTGCGCGCCGCTGGCACCGTTCAACCAAAGAATGGAATCGCCACGAATGGAGCGTGCCCGCAGGCGTTGCTGTCCTTTGCCGATGTGAGCGGCCTTGAGCTGATCGTGATACAGATAATGCTGCAATTCGTGGTGCAGCGCTATAATCAAGTCGTCTGCAAAGTAGTTGGGGCGGATACTAAAGCGATCTTTGACCAGATCGTCGATGATGGGTTGCTGCCTTGCCAGCACGGCAAGGTCATTGGTGATTTGCGGGTTGCCCATATAGCGCGTCGAAACGTCACCGATTGTGACGGCGCGATTATGGCATTAAATGCGCTTAAAGGCTCGCGGTCAGTTGTCAGGTGATCAGCCGCCGAAGATCAGGAAACCCAGCCCAATCACGGTCACCACGATTCCCAGGATAAACACCAACCAATCATCACGGCCCGGCCCGGGTTCCAGGGTGGCTTGTTCAGGTTGTACGGGGTTGTAGTGCACCTGAACCTGGGCGCCCTCAGGGTACTTGGCGACATAGCTGGCGGACAAGGCCGGGGTGGGATTGGTCCCACTGGGAAATTCCAGGGTACGTTCATGGCGCGAGCCGGAGACGGTATAACTGAACACAATCTCGGGCAACAGGTCGTCCTCGTTGGAAGACCGCTGGGATTTTTCGACGAGACCGTCGACGGCGGGCCATTTCAAGGTCCTTTTGCCGCGGGCGATGATGGTCCAACCCCAGACGGTTGTGCCCAGTCCTCCCAGCAAAAACAAGATGAGGATGAGGATATAGGGATTCAAGCGCGCTATTTCCTTATGGGCAATTGGTGGCGAGGGTACCGCTTAACCATTGAAGCGGGCTTCAAGGTTGCAGGTATTGTCCCTGAAAATTCGAAGGCTGCAAAGCGTCGAATGACGTTCTATGCAGGAGAGAGAAATGCGTCGCCCGCGCTAACACGGGCGACGCGTTTTATGGGAGAGCGTTTAGCCGGCGGCGCGCCTTTGATTGCGCAGTAGATCGGCCTTGGCGCCAATGGCGTCGAGCAGATTGGTGAAGGACTTGGCAAAGGATTGTACGCCTTCCTCCTCCAATTGCTGGGTGACGGCATCGAGATCGATACCGACGTTTTTGAGCATGGCGACGTGGCGTTCGGCCTCCTCGAGGCCGACGGTCAGCGTGGTGCTGGGCTGGCCGTGATCTTTGTAGGCGTCATAGGTGGCGGGCGGAACGGTATTGACCGTATCCGGGCCAATCAAGGCATCGATATACAACACATCGCTGTACTCCGGGTTCTTGGTGCCGGTGCTGGCCCACAGCAAGCGTTGGGTGTTGGCCCCCGCCTGGCGCAGTTTATCGAAACGCGGTGAATTGACGATCTGTTGATACCAGGCATAGGCCAGCTTGGCGTTGGCGATGGCGATTTGGCCTTGAAGTTCGGCAGCGGCGGGCTGGTCAGCCGTGACCTTGGTCAACAACTTATCCGTAGCAGTATCCACGCGACTGACAAAAAAGCTGGCGACGGAGGCAATGCCGTCCACGGCCAACCCTTGGCGCAGGCGTGCTTCCAAACCCGCTAGGTAGCCTTCCACCACCGCCTTGTAGCGATCAACGGAAAACAACAAGGTGACGTTGACATTGATGCCCTTGGAAATCAAATTCTCGAAAGCCAGCACGCCTTCCTTGGTGGCGGGGACCTTGATCATCAGGTTGGCGCGGTTGACCCGCTGGTGCAAGCGTTCCGCTTCGGCGATGGTGGCCTCCACGTCATAGGCGAGATCGGGCGAGACCTCAAGGCTGACGTAACCGTCTTTTCCCTGCGTAGCGTCGTACACAGGCTTGAGCAAATCGGCGGCCCCTTGAATGTCTTCTATGGCAAGTTTGAAGAACAGAGCGCGGTTGTCTTGATGACTGCCGGCAAACAGAGTCTTGGCCAGGCTGTCATCGTAGTCGTTTGAATGGGCGATGGCCTTTTCAAAAATCGTCGGGTTCGATGTGATACCGCGCAATCCGTCTTCGTCGATAAGGCGCGCCAACCTACCTGAGAACAACATGTTGCGTTCGATGTTGTCATACCAGATGCTTTGGCCGAAGTCTTGTAGGCGTCGCAATGGGTTCATAGTGGATTCTCCTTAATTCTGCAGCGTGCCCCGCGGTGGTCGAATCAATTATCGGCGAACTGCGGGAATTGCTTAGAAATAACTACCGATTTGCCGGCCTTTTGGGAACCTTACGGTAAGATGAGACAGGTGGTATCTCTCGGGGTTCAGGTGTATGGTAAAAACCCTAGGTGGTCTACGTGAAGGCCCGCCGGATGGTAAGGGCTGAGGTGTCTCAAGGAAGATAACCGTATGTTTCTTATGCATGAAATGTCTGGCTCGCTGGTGGATGTAGCCAGTTTGTGCGACCCGTGCAGGGATGTGGTGTCAGGCCGGTACCATGCTGGCGAAGAACTTCAAGAGCCGATGGATTTTTCAAAACAGGAGCTTTCTTTCCCTTCAGGAGAAGCGCTTCCCCGCTGCTGGATAGATCCCAACTATAGATAACTATCTGATTTATTTAGATAATAAATCTTTGGTGTTTGGGATTTAGTTAACAGTTTTTCCTGGGATCCCCACCGATAATTACAGATAGGCGGAAACTTTTGTGTAAGGCACGGAGCCGCTCAATGTGAGAGTAAGTGCTATGTATTACTCCAAGCTCAAGATCTTGATGTCGTTGCTAATCACTATGGGGTTGGCCGTTCCGATTTCTGCTATGGCGGACGGCGTGAATGATGGCGGAGAAAATTATTTCAAGGGGCCCATGGCCACCTGCTTGAGTCGGGCGAAGGTGGTCTATCCCTGTGTCTCGCTGTCACCGCCGGGCTATCAATTCAACTCCACCTTCCTTACCAAGATTCCGGTAGTGGACAATCTGCCGTTGGATAGCGACAAACACGAAAGCGGCTGGTTGGCGAAGTTGAGTGACAGCGAGTTTTGGAACATCAATAAACTATTTTCAAATAAACTTGACGACCTGGCCATGGATTTCTCCGTAGGCCATGCCGGTCCGGGAATGAACATGGATCTCGGGCCCATGAAGTTCAATATGTACGTCGATGAAGAACACTTCTCCGAATCGCGTTTCATCCTCGGGATAGACCACCCCTTGTAGCGCTTTACCCCGTCCGTACTTCAAGAAAATTTCAATTGCACCAGCATCGTGATGCCCAGTAAGGCCAATCCGATGCTGAATACGCGTTGCAATGGCGCCAGGGGAATGCGCTTGAGTAGATGAGAGCCGACGATACTGCCTACTGCGGCCAGGGAGCCCACCATCAGCATGGTTTCCGGTGAAGAAGGCACGTGTCCCAAGTAAGTAAACCCGGACACGGTGGCGTTAATGGTAATCAACACCAGTGAATGGGCCACCGCAGTGGGGAAATGGGATATGCCCAGGAGGATCAGGGCCGGCACCATTAAAAAGCCGCCGCCCACCCCCAGCAATCCCGTGATCACACCAAGTGCGACACCTATCACCAGCGCCGCCAAGCAATGGCAGGAGGCCGACGGCAATGGTTCTTCATGGAGCCGGGTTCGCCATGTCCATCCGGCAACGATCAATAACAAGGCACCAAACAAGGCCTGCTGCAACGCAGCGTCTACCCAGGTTCCCAGCCATGCGCCGCCGATGCTGCCCAGGATTCCACCGACGCTGGAGAACGTCAGCAATCCGGGATGAATCACCCGCCACGCGCGCTGATGGAAGGCGGCTACGATGCTCACGCCCGCCACGATCCACAGACTGGAGGCGATGGCCTGTTTGAGCGGCATGTCGACGCCGTACACCAACAACGGCACGGTCAGCATTCCACCGCCCGCGCCGAACAGCCCGAGCAACAGTCCAATTACCGGTGCGATGGCCCATACCCATAAACTCATGGAGCGGCTCGATCCGGCTTGATAACAAGTGCTACCTTGATGACGGTGCGGTTCATGGCCGCGCTACCGTTATCCGTGGGCCTCGCTTTGTTGTACGCAGCCTGATTTAACGCCCACCTTTTTCAGGATCTGCTCCATCAGGCACCAGCGGGTAAAGCCGGACTGCAGCAGATTGGCGCCGACGAAGGCGGTAAACCATAACCAGGTAGGTCCGTTGAACAAGTCCGCACCGTTGTAAATATGGGCCAAGGCGAGGGATATCAGAATGAAACTTCCGGCGATGATCCGGATTAACCTTTCGCTGTTCATGATGTCTTTATCTCCTGATCGACGAATTAATTCATCGGGCTTTGGGTTGAGTCACCCGATGGTTCGGTTGTGGGGCAATAAATCGACTTCAACGCCTCGATGATTTGAGCAAAGGCCGGGTCGGCGAGCTGGTATAGCACCTGTTGGCTTTTACGTTCGCAGCGCAACAATCCCATCATGCGCATCTTGGCTAGATGCTGGGACAGATTGGACTGACTGGCGCCGGTCAGGGCCATCAGCTGTGACACCGTCAGCGGCCCTTCCCCCAGATGGCACAGGATGGCGAGCCGCAGTTCGTGGGCGACCCCGCGCAATAACCGGGAGGCTTCTACGATCTTTTCATTGGGAAATTGATTCATAGATAAAGTATATAATTAAATTCTAATATTATCAAGTTATGTCTAATTAATTGAAAAATGGGAGCTAAATGCCTAACGGCGTTTGCGGCGGGACGGTGTCCGGTGGAAGTGTTTTAACAACCACAGATCCACCCAGCCCCAGAAGCGCTGCTGCCAGCGACGGTACCAGGGACGGCGACCCCATTCCTCGTACGTATACTCTCGGCTATGGGTGAAATCATCCTCCAGCATGGCGCATACCTGGTCGGCGAAACCCTCATCATCGATTTCCTGGTTGGCCTCCAGATTCCAGCGCAGGGTCCAGCGGTCCAGATTGCTGGAACCGATACTGGCCCATTGGTCACAGAGCAACACCTTGGAATGGGAGAAGCGAGGCTGATATTCGAAGATGCGTACCCCAGGGGGCAGCAAGCGACGATAGAAACGTTGACCGGCAGGGCGGACCGCAGGGTGATCGGTAACATGGCCGGCCACCAGCAATCGTACATCAACGCCGCGCCGCGCGGCGCGGCGCAGGGTGCGGCGCAGTTTCATGGAAGGGACAAAATAAGCGGTAGTCATCCACACTCGCCGGTTGGCCTTACGTACCCGGGTGATCGCCGCGCGACTGATCTCGGGATAGAGAATGCCCCGGCTATAATTGACGCGGCCCCATAAATCACCGCCGGGTCCTACGTTCGCCAGCGCTGGCAGTGCCAGGTCACTGTGGTCAGTATGGCGCCAGGTTTCGCGAAACAAGTTTTGCCAGTCGTTGACAACCGGACCCTCGACAGACACTACAGTTTCGCGCCAGCGGTGCTCGGTGTTCAGTGGGGGATCGAATTGATCGGCGATCCCCATGCCACCGATAAAGGCGATGCGCCCGTCCACCAATAATAATTTCCGGTGATCGCGGAAGAAATTGCGACGCAAACCGTCGTAGCGCAGGCGATTGAAATAAATGACGGTGATCGAGCTGCGTTGCAGCCAGTCACGGTCGCTGCGCTGCAGGCCGCGGGCGCCGAAGTCATCCAACAACACATAAACCGCCACGCCGCGTTCAGCGGCGGCGATCAGGGCCGCGATGAAGCGACTGGCAACCATTCCGGACTCGACGAGATACATCTCTAACAACACATAGCCTTCGGCGGCGGCGATGGCATCCAACATCGCCGGAAAGAACCGGTCGCCGTCGATAAACAGCTTGAAACGATTGCCGTCTCGCCAGGGGAACGCCTTGTTGCGGAGCTCAGATTTCGCCATCAGTGATTTGGCAGTAGTTGGTCGATATGCGGGTAACGGACTGCGTCACGAGCAAGTTCGAATCTCCCGGGACGGATCGTTACCGTCGTGGTTGGTCATGGGGAGACTATAGCCGAATTAACGGCACAGCGACGGTTGGTTTAAACGTCCAGATGTTTGCGGCGATCACCGCGAGAGGAGCGGCGCTCGCCGGCGGCGGGATGGATGGTGGTCGAAGGCGCATGCCACGCCTCGCTGCCTTTGTAGAGATAATTGCGAGTGGCCGGTACGGTGTCGAGACGATGGGACAGTTGCAACTGAAAAACCACCGAGTCCCGCCAGCGGAAGGAAGCCGTGCATGCGGCCAGATAAAATTCCCACATCCGATAGAAGCGGCCGCCCCAACGGGCAGTGATCTCCTCACGGTGTTGTTGCAAGCGGTCCAGCCAAGCGTTGAGGGTCCAGGCGTAATGCAATCTCAATACTTCGATGTCGCTGGAGATCAGTCCGGCCTCCTCGACGGCGCGGTGGATATCGGATAACAACGGGCAATCGCTACCGGGAAAGATGTATTTTTCCAGCCACGGATTGGCCCCGCCGGTATCGGTGAAGCAGCCTATGGTATGGACCAGGGCCACGCCATCTGGCGCCAGTTGCCGTTTGATGGCATCGAAATAACGGCGGTAGTTGGGCAGACCCACATGTTCGAACATGCCGACACTGACGATGCGGTCGTAACGTCCGCGATGGGTACGATAATCTTCGAGCAGAAAACGGGTGCGATTCGCCACCCCGCGTTGCTCAGCGCGCTGAATCGCCACCTGACGCTGGTTTTTGGCAAGGGTGAGCCCGGTGACGTTGACGCCGCTGTTTGCGGCCAGATAACAATCCAACCCGCCCCAGCCACAACCGATATCCAGCACCTGTTGCCCGGGGGCCAGCAGCAGCTTATTCATGATGTGACGGCACTTGGCGCGTTGTGCCTGCTCGAGGCTTATTCCGGGTTCCTCGAAATAGGCACAGGAGTAATGCATTTCCGGATCGAGAAAATAGCGGAAGAAGTCCTCCTCGCGCCCGTAGTGATGGACGACGTTGCGCTTGCTTTCGGTGATTCGGTTCCACTGGCGCTGCCATTGGCGCGCGACCTGAACAAGCCGTTGCCAACCGTGGGGGCGTTCGAGGGGATAATTGCGTAGCAGCACTTCCAGCAGCGGTAACAGGCCGCATTCACCGGCGTCCCACTCGCCGTTGACGTAGGCCTCGCCCAGGCGTATCTCGGGATCGCGGGCAATGTGGGAGAGTGTGCGAGGTGTGTGGAGTACCCACTCGACCTCAGGCGCGCCATCGCCGAAGCTGTGGTTGATACCGTTGGGTAGGTTCAACTGCAGCCGACCATAGTGAATCTTATGTTCCAGCTGGGACAGTACAGTCATAGACGGTCGTCGCGGGAAATTCAAAACTCAATAACCATAACCATAGTGATAAAGACCGCCACCGGTCAAGCCATAAATTTTGGAATTCGACTTTTTGTACGACGGGGGTCAGGTTATGATGCTTGGGTTACGCCGGATGTCGCAAAGGGGAGCAAAATGCTCATATATAGTGCAGTCGTGGATGCCGAGTGGTGCAGCGTCTTAGGCCGATCTTCTCGGGGAGACTGAGCGAGTGTTCCACCTTATTAGGATCTTTTGGGATATCTGTGCGATCAAGGCCGGGCCCCAGGACCTGCCGACATCGAATTTCCTATTGGGGTTGACGCTGCTGGCGTATTTCATCACCGGATCGATAGTGGCCGTGCTGCAATGGCCGGTTTCCCAGGCCGTGCTCGCCGCCTTCCTCGACACGGCGTTTCTCGCGCTGGTGTCCCGGGCATTGCTATGGTCGCGGATGCTCAGCGCCCGTTTCGTCCAGACATTGACGGCGTTGGCGGGCAGCGGCGCGCTGATGACGGTCATCGCCATGCCCCTGGTGTTATGGCAGGGCTGGGTCGGTATGACCGAGGCCAACGCCGCGCCCACCCTGCCAACATGGTTGTTGATGATCTGGATGGTGTGGAACGTGGTGGTGGTGGGCAGCATCATCCGTCACGCCCTGTCGACCATACTGCCGCTGGGGATGGGGTTGGCGGCGGCCTATGTCTATATTACTTTTCAATTGATGCGGATAATACTTCCCCACTAGAGCGCCTATGCATATTCATATCCTGGGTATTTGCGGCACCTTCATGGGCGGTAGCGCATTGCTGGCTCGTGAAATGGGTTACAAGGTCAGTGGCTCCGACGCCAACGTCTACCCGCCCATGAGTACCCAACTCGAGCAGGTGGGCATACAACTGTGCCAAGGCTATGATCCCGCCCATCTCGATCCCGCGCCGGACCTGGTGGTGATCGGCAACGCCCTATCGCGGGGTAATTCGGCGGTGGAGTATGTACTGGAACGCGGCCTGCCCTACACCTCCGGTCCCGCCTTCCTCGCCGATTACGTGTTGAAGGAACGCTGGGTACTGGCGGTGGCGGGCACCCACGGCAAGACCACCACCAGCAGCATGCTGGCCTGGATCCTGGAACACGCCGGGCTCAGTCCCGGCTTTCTCATCGGCGGCGTGCCCAGCGGTTTCGGGGTATCCGCCCGCCTCGGCGCGGCGCCGTTCTTCGTGGTGGAAGCCGACGAATACGATACCGCCTTCTTCGATAAACGCTCCAAATTCGTCCATTACCGGCCGCGGACCGTGATCCTCAACAATCTCGAGTTCGATCACGCGGATATCTTTCCCGACCTCGCCGCCATCCAGCGCCAGTTCCACCACCTGGTGCGCACTGTGCCCGGCAACGGCCTGATCATTGCCCCCCGCGACGACGTCGCCATCAACCAGGTGCTGGAAGAGGGTTGCTGGACCCCAGTGGAGCGTTTCGCCCTGGGCGGCGACGGCGGATGGACGGCGCGGGACATCGCCGCCGACGGCCACCGTTTCGCGGTGTACTGGCAGGAACAGCAGCAAGGAACGGTGGAGTGGCCGCTGATGGGAATGCATAACGTATGCAACGGTTTGGCGGCCATCGCCGCCGCCCGCCATGCCGGCGTGCCGACTCAGCACGCCATCGCCGCCCTGGGGGAGTTCAGCGGCGTCAAGCGCCGCATGGAGGTGATCGCCACCGTCAATGGCATCACTCTCTACGACGATTTCGCCCACCACCCCACCGCAATCGCCACCACACTGGCCGGCCTGCGCCACCGGGTCGGCGAGGCGCGCATCATCGCCCTGCTGGAGCCGCGCTCCAACACCATGCGCATGGGCGTGCACCGCGACGAGCTGGCCCCCAGCCTGATGGCGGCGGATGCGTTATTCTTATATCAACCATCGGATCTACAATGGGACGTCACCGAGGTGGCGCGGCAAGTGGGAGACAAGGCTCAGGTGATCAGCACGATAGAAGAATTGGTGAGAGCGGTGGCGGCGGTTGCGCGCCCCGGCGATCACGTGTTAATCATGAGCAACGGCGCGTTCGGTGGCATCCATACGAAGTTAAAGGAGGCGCTGAGTAGCTCATGAGTCGTCATGCCGTTGCCCTGGCCATGACCGGCGCCTCCGGCGCCATCTACGGCCTGCGTCTGGTGGAATGCCTGATCCGGGCGGACCAGCAGGTCTATCTCATGCTGTCCGCCCCC
>CAYWIQ010000038.1:0-11493 GCA_964458405.1 uncultured Chromatiaceae bacterium | reverse complement strand
TCCTTGGGCTGTATCCCCAGCAACAGCCAATTGGGTTTGATCTGATCCAGATGGGTATTGCGGAACAAATGCTGGGGAGGGTGCTTGAAACGGATGGTGATGGCGGAAGCCCCCTCCTGCATGCGCTTGCCGGTGCGCAGATAAAACGGCACGCCCTTCCAGCGCCAATTATCGACGTAGAGCTTCACCGCGGCGTAGGTCTCGGTGGTGCTGCGGGGATCCACACCCTCCTCTTCAAGATAACCGGGCACCGATATGCCGCCCACCGAGCCGGCGGTGTATTGGGCGCGGAAGGCGTGGGCGTGCACCGCGTTTTGCGGGATGGGGCGGATGGATTTCAGCACCTTGACCTTTTCGTCGCGCAACGATTCGGCATCCATCATCGCCGGCGGCTCCATGGTCACCAGGGTCAACAATTGCATCAAGTGGCTTTGGATCATGTCGCGCAGCGCCCCCGCGCCCTCGTAATAGTCGGCGCGATGCTCGATGCCCAGGGTCTCGGAATGGGTAATCTGCACATGGTCGATATACTGGCGGTTCCACCATGGCTCCAACATGATGTTGGCAAAGCGGAATACCAGGACGTTCTGCACCGTGCCCTTGCCCAGGTAATGATCGATGCGGTAGATCTGACTCTCATCCAGATATTTGTGCATACCCTGCTGCAAGGCCTGGGCACTCAGCAAGTCGTAACCGAAAGGCTTTTCGATCACCACCCGGCGCCAACCGCTCTGCTGATCGAGCAGGCCCGCCTTGCCCAGGCGCTCGATGGATTCGCCGAAATCACTGGGGCGGATGGCCATGTAAAAGATCATGTTGGTGGGGAAACGCGGGTCTTCGCTCAAGGTATTCTTCAGGTTGTCCACCGACTCGCCGTCGTGGAGATCACCTTGCAGATAATAAAGCCGTTCCTTGAAACGTTCGAACGACTGGGTGTTGAAGGCCTCGCCGTATTTTTCGCGCAGCATACCCTCCACCTCGTCCAACCATTGCTGGCGCTCCCAGGGACGGCGGCCGAAGGCCACGATCACCGTCTTGTCGGGCAGACGCCCCACCTCTTCCAGTTGAAACAGCGACGGCATCAATTTGCGGCGGGCCAGATTGCCGGTAGCGCCGAAGATTACCAGACTGCAGGGTGGCATCATTGTCCCCCCGCTTTCTTCACGGCGTGACCACCGAAGGCGTTACGCATCATGGACAACAGGCGATAGGGGTAGCCTTCCTTATCCTGGCTGGTAAAGCGCATCTGCAACGCCAGACTCAACACCGGGGCGGGAACCCCTTGGACAATAGATTCCTCGATGGTCCAGCGGCCCTCGCCGGAATCCGCCACATAAGGCGCGACCCCATCGAGTTTTTGGTCCTCCTTAAGGGCCTCGGCGGACAAGTCCAACAACCAGCTGCGCACCACCGAGCTGTGGCGCCACAATTCGGCGATCTGGGCCAGGTCGAGCTTGAACTCCTCCTTGCCGCGCAACAGGGCGAAGCCCTCGGCAAAGGCCTGCATCATGCCGTACTCGATACCGTTGTGTATCATCTTGGTGAAGTGGCCCGACCCCACCGGTCCGACATGGGCCCAGCCGCGATCCGGAGCCGGCGCCAGGACCTTGAGGGCCGGCGCGACCCGTTCCACCACCTGCGGTTCGCCGCCCACCATCAGACAATAACCGTTGGCCAATCCCCAGATGCCGCCGGAGGTGCCGGCGTCCATGAAGCCGATGCCGTGCCCGGCCAGCAGTTCGCCGCGGCGCTGGCTCTCGTGATAATTGGAATTGCCGCCGTCGACCACGACATCGCCTTCGATGAGCAACGGGATCAGTTGCTCGATGGCCTGTTCGGTGGCGTCACCGGCGGGCAGCATCAACCACACCACCCGCGGCGCGCTGAGTTTTTCCACCACCTCGGCGATGGAGGTCGCCGGGATCAGGCCTTCTTCTGCGGCCAGGGTATTGACGATCTGCGGCGAGCGGTTGTAGCCCACCACCTCGATCCCACCCCGGCACAAGCGCCGCGCCATGTTGCCGCCCATCTTCCCCAAACCCATTATCGCCATGCGCATAACAATTCCTTTCTCCTTGCGTTTCCCGCCACCATCGCGACGCTTCACCACTTCTTTTGTGTATCGCCACTGCGGGAGGTGTCTTTAATCTGCTCCTTGAATCTCCATGCCTTAATGGTAAGGTAACAGCCCGATATTAATGTTAGACACAAATACGCCCCAGCGTTGCAAGGAATCACTGTGACCGCCAAGAAATCGCCTGTCCTCAGAAATAAAAAAATCTTGTTCGTCACCAGTGAAGCGCATCCCCTCATCAAGACCGGCGGCCTGGGCGATGTATCCGGAGCCTTGCCCGTCGCGCTCAAGGATCTCAGACAGGACGTCCGCCTGATCCTGCCGGCCTATCGCGATGCCATGCGCCGCTACGGCCCCTATACCATCGCCAGCCTGGTCTTTCAGCCGGAATCCCACCCCATCCGCCTGTTGGAGGGACGTCTTCCCGACAGTAATGTCACGGTCTGGCTAGTGGATATCCCTTCTTTATTCGATCGACCGGGCAACCCCTACATGGGACCGGACGGCCACGATTGGCCGGATAATGCCTTGCGTTTCGGCATGTTCGCCCGTGCGGTGACCGCCATCGCCCTCAACCAGGCGGGGCTGGACTGGGCGCCGGACATCGTGCATTGCAATGATTGGCAGACCGGCCTAATCCCACCGTTGTTATCATTGCAAAACCCGCGCCCAGCCACTGTCTTCACCATCCATAACCTGGCCTACCAGGGATTGTTCCCCGCCGCTCAATTTCACGAACTGGGATTGCCACAGGAGTTGTGGGGGATGCACGGCCTGGAATTCTACGATCAGCTGTCTTTCATCAAGGGGGGGCTGCTATATGCGGACATGATCAACACCGTCAGCCCCACTTATGCCAAGGAAATTTGCACCCCGGAATTCGGCTGCAGCCTGGACGGGCTGCTGCGTAGCCGCGCCGACCGCCTGGTGGGCATCCTCAACGGCGCCGATTACGGCGAATGGGATCCGCGCCACGATTCGCACATATCTCACCAATACGGTCCCGACACCTTGCAGGGCAAAGCGGCCAACAAGGCTGCCTTGCAAAAGGATTTGGGTTTGCAACGCGCCCCCGAGATACCGCTGGTGGGTTTCGTGGGACGACTGGCCTCCCAAAAAGGCATCGACCTGATTGTCGCGGTGTTGGGGAACCTCCTCCACCAGGAGGTCCAATTCGCGATCCTGGGGACCGGCGACAAGGACTTCGAAAAGGCCCTGAGCGAACTGGCCGCCCACTATCCTCACCGCTGTCACGTCAAGATTGGTTTCAACGAACAGCTGGCGCACCGAATTGAGGCGGCGGCGGACATGTTCCTCATGCCCTCCCGTTATGAACCCTGTGGCCTCAACCAGATCTACAGCCTGCGCTACGGCACCGTGCCGATCGTCCGTCGCACTGGCGGTCTAGCCGACACCGTGGTGGACGCCAGTGCCGGCACCGCCACCGCCACCGGCTTTGTGTTCGACGAACCAAGCGCGGCGGAACTGTCCCGCGCCCTACAGCGGGCCCTAGCCCTGTACCGTGACCACCCCCAGGACTGGCGCAAGATCATGCTCAACGCCATGGTCCGCGACTACAGTTGGCGGCAAAGCGCCATTGCCTATTTGGCGCTCTACCAACAGGCACTTAAGCACCGGGAGCGGGAAAAATCCCCCAAGGCTGTATAATGGCCCACTTTGCGTGCGCCGGACGGCGCCACGCCTAAAACTTAGCTCTCAAATATCAACAAAGTGAAGCACCATGAGTGACAAGCAACTCCGCGCGCGCGTCAAGCTGTTGGGGAAATTATTGGGCAACGTCCTGCGCGCCCAGGCGGGCGGCCACGTATTGGTCGCGGTGGAAACCCTGCGCAAGGGGTATATCAGCCTGCAAAAGGAAGAAAGCCCCCGCCGCCGCGCCCGTCTCACCAAACTGATCAGCAAACTCGACCCCGACACCCTCACCCATGTGGTGCGGGCCTTCAGCACCTATTTCAGCCTGGTCAATCTCGCGGAAGAGGCCAATCAATATAAATACCGTACCGAACAAGTCCGCAAGGGCGGCCCATTGTGGGTAGGATCTTTCGACCACACATTGCGCCAATTTCACGCTCAGGGCGTCAGCGCCGAACAGCTGCAAACACTGCTAAATAGGCTCGCCTATATCCCGGTCTTTACCGCCCACCCCACCGAGGCCAAGCGTCGCACCATCCTCGAGGCCTTGCGCCGCATCTTCGTCACCAGCGAGGAATTGGACGATCCTCGAATCGGCGAAGAAGAAGAGGCCGCCATCATTCGCCGTCTGGAAAGCGAGATTCAAATCCTGTGGAAGACCGACGAGGTACGCGCCAAGCGACCGCAGGTGCGTGACGAAATCCGTAACGGTCTTTTCTATTTTCAGGAAAGTCTGTTCGACGCCGTGCCGCGCATGTACCGCGGCCTGGAGAAGGGCATCAAACGCATCTACGGCATGGAATTGCAGGAATCCCCGGTCACCGTGCCCAGTTTTTTGCGTTTCGGCTCATGGATAGGCGGTGACCGCGATGGCAACCCCTTCGTCACCCCGGACACCACGGTGATGGCGGTGCGCCTGCAGGCGCGCACCGCGGTCTTGACCTACATCAATCGCGTCATCCGTCTGAGCCACATCCTCACCTTCTCCAGCCTGCTGTGTCGGCCGTCGGATGAATTCATGCAGGGCCTGCGCCGCGATGAGGCCTTCTATGCCATGGCCTTCCAAGACAATCCTGAGCGCTTCGGTAACGAACCCTATCGGCGCAAACTGTACATCATGCGCTATCGCCTGGAGCGCAACCTGATCAACATCAAGACGCGTCTGGAAGCCAAGGCGCGCGACTTCGAGCAAGACCAATACGGCGACGCCAAGGACCTACTGAAGGATCTTTACGACATCCGCGATTCGTTGATAGGACACGGTGACGGCGAGATCGCCAACGGTGAGTTACAGGACCTGATCCGCCTAGCGGAGACCTTCGGCTTTTTCCTGGTCAAACTCGATGTCCGCCAGGAATCAGGACGTCATACCAACGCGGTGGCGGAGATCCTCAGCCATATACCCGGCAAGCGCGTAGACTATTTCGCCTTGGACGAAGCGGCGCGACTGACCTTATTGGGGGAATATATCGTCGACCGCCAATCCCTGTCCTTGGATCGCAGTACGCTGGCACCCGAAACCCGTGAGACCTTGGAGGTGTTCGACGTCATGCGCACCATGCGCGAAGAGGTCAGCACCGAGTGTTTCGGTCACTACGTGATCTCCATGACCCATCATGCCAGCCATGTCATGGAAGTGATGTTCCTGGCCAGCCTCAGCGGCCTCATCGGCCGGCAAGACAAACGCTGGTTCTGCCATTTGCGGGTCAGCCCGCTGTTCGAGACGATCGACGACTTGAGCCGCGTCGAAGAGGTGTTGTCCATGTTATTGGACAACCCGGTCTACGCCGCGCTGCTCGCCGCCTCGGGCAATCAGCAGGAGGTCATGCTGGGCTATTCCGATTCCTGTAAAGACGGCGGCATCCTCGCCTCGGCGTGGAAGCTATTCGAGGCGCAGAAGACCATCATCGCCGTCACCGAGGCGCGCAAGGTGCAGTGCCGATTGTTCCACGGCCGCGGCGGCACAGTCGGCCGCGGCGGCGGCCCCACCCACGAATCCATACTGGCGCAGCCGCGGGGCACCGTGCAGGGCGAAATCAAATTCACCGAGCAAGGCGAGGTGTTGTCCTACAAATACAGTAATAGCGAAACCGCGACGTATGAACTGACCATGGGCGTGACCGGCTTGATGCTGGCCAGCCGCGGCCTGATCATGCCCATGGAGACGGCGCGCAATGACTTCCTGGGGATCATGGATCAGTTGGCGGCCAGCGGCGAAGCGACCTATCGCGGTCTTATCGATCAAACCCCCGGCCTGTTGGACTTTTTCTACGAAGCCACGCCGGTCAGCGAATTCAGCCTGCTGAACATCGGCTCGCGTCCTACCCATCGCAGCAAGCAGAATCGCTCCAAGTCCTCGATACGCGCCATCCCCTGGGTATTCGCCTGGGCCCAATCCCGCTTCACCCTGCCCGCTTGGTTCGGTATCGGCAGCGCCCTGGAACAGTGGCGCAACAACGAACCCGACCGCCTGGCGAAATTGCAGCAGATGTATGAGGAATGGCCGTTCTTCCGTGGCCTGCTGAGCAATACCCAGATGTCGCTGTACAAGGCCAATATGACCATCGCCCAGCAGTACGCTGGTTTGAGCAACGACCCGCTGGTCGCCGAGCGGATATTCGCAGTCATCCACGACGAGTACCAGCGTACCATCACCCAGATCCTCAATGTGGTGGGGGCTCAGCGCTTGATGGAAGAGAACCCCACCCTGGCGCTGTCGCTGACACGGCGCAACCCCTACCTGGACCCGCTCAACCATATCCAGATCACGCTGCTGCAGCGTTCGCGCGATAACGACTTACGGGAAAGCACCCGCCAGGGGTGGCAGGATCCGTTGCTACGCTCCATCAACGCCATCGCGGCAGGGATGCGCAATACCGGATGAGAATGGAAAACTATTGCGGTTCACCCACAACCTGGGTGAATCGTAATTCTTACCGCGATCAGGCCACCTGGACCGGGATAGCGCTGCTTACCCGGGCGATGCGGTTGTGCTCGTTGAGATACACCAGGGTGGGTTCGAAGTTGGCCAGTTCATGTTGGTTGAGACCGGCATAGGTGCAAATGATTACCCGATCGCCCGGTGCCGCCTTGTGGGCCGCGGCACCGTTCACCGAGATGATGCCGGAACCGTCCTGGGCTCGAATGGCATAAGTGGTAAAGCGCTCACCGTTGGCCATATTGTAGATCTGAATCTGCTCGTATTCGTGGATCCCCGCCTTGTCCAGCAATGCCCCGTCAATGGCGCACGAACCATCGTATTCAAGTTCCGAGTGAGTTACCCGGGCGTGATGCAACTTCGATTTGAGCATGGTGTATTGCATGGTCTAATTACCTTTGCGCCATGAAATTCAGATTTTCCTTCGGGATATATTATGGGGGGTTATGCCGGATCGTTCAATGTCACGGCCAGATTATCAATGAGGCGGGTCTTTCCCAGCCACGCCGCCGCCAGGATCACCAGCCGTGAATCCCCCGCCTGCGGTAGCTGCAAATCGTCTCGGCGCCGGATCGCCACATAATCGGGACGCAGGCCGCTCTCCGCCAGCATGTTCAACGCCTGCCCGGCCAGGTAATCATAATCCGCACCGCGCTCCAGGCGTGTCCCCAACCATTGCAGGGTCCTGTACAACGCTGGCGCCTGCATCCTTTCATCAGCGGAGAGATAACCGTTGCGCGAACTCATGGCCAGGCCGTCCGCCTCGCGCAGCGTCGGTTCGGAGAGGATCTCGACGGCCATGCACAGATCGGTCACCATGCGCCGCACCACCAACACCTGCTGATAGTCCTTTTCCCCGAACACCGCCACGTGGGGACGCACCGCATTGAGCAGTTTCGCCACCACCGTCGCAACCCCGGTGAAGTGGCCGGGCCGGGACGCGCCGCATAAGATATCGGACAATCCCGGTACCTCTACGCGCACCGTGTCCTCCACCCCACGCGGATAGAGTTCCTCCGTTTCCGGGGCGAACAGCAGATGAACCCCATTCTCCGCCAATTTGAGGCTGTCCTGTTTCAAGCTGCGTGGGTAAGCGCCAAAGTCTTCCTGCGGACCGAACTGAGTCGGGTTGACGAAGATGCTCACCACCACCTTGTCCGCCACGCGACAGGCGCGTTTCACCAGTTGCAGATGACCGTCATGGAGATTGCCCATGGTAGGCACCAACGCTACACGCTCCCGGCGGGCGCGCCACTGATCTACGGCAGCGCGCAGTTGGGGAATGGTGTGGAGGGTTTGCATTAGGCCCTACTAGCTAAAACAATGTTCCGGTGCCGGAAACGCACCGCTCTTTACTGCCTCTATGTAGCTCACTACGGCCGCACCGACGTCGGGCTGTCCTTTCGTAAAATCCCGGGCGAACTTGGGCCGTTTCCCGGGGGTGATACCCAACATATCATACAGCACCAGCACCTGACCGTCGCAGTGCGGCCCCGCACCGATACCGATGACCGGGATTTCCACCGCCTGGGTAATCTCGGCCGCCAACCCCACCGGAACGCTTTCCAGCAATAACACGTCGGCGCCGGCCTCCTGCAAGACCGCGGCGTCCTGCATCATGGCGCGCGCCGCCCCCACTTCCCGGCCCTGAACCCGATAGCCGCCGAGACGGTGAACCGATTGCGGTTGCAGCCCTAAATGAGCGCACACCGGAATACCGCGGCTGGTCAATTCCCGCACGGTATCCGCCTGCAACGAGCCCCCCTCCAATTTCACCATGTGGGCGCTCCCCTCTTGCATCAAGCGCGCGGCGTTGGCGAGTGCCTGCTGGGGCGTGGCGTAACTCATGAACGGCATATCCACCATCAGCAGTGCGCGCCGCGTACCACGTGCCGCCATGGCGCTGTGATACACCATATCGTTCATTGTCACCGGCACGGTGCTGTCCTGGCCCTGTATCACCATGCCCAGGGAGTCGCCTACCAATATGACCTCGATACCCGCTTTATCCAGCAAGGTCGCAAAACTGGCATCGTAGGCGGTAAGGCAAGCGATCTTCTCCCGCGCCTGCTTCAAGCTGCGCAGGGTCCTCACCGTCACCGCCGCAGCAGTGGAAGATTTTGAGCTATAGGTACTCATGCCAGAATTTCGGCCGGCAGGGGATTGAAGTAATGTCTGCCGCTGCGCGTGGAGCGGATATATTCCACCAGCTGCTGATAATCCAGGTCATTACCCACCCAGTCGATGACGGCGGCATTGACGATCAGCAGCGGCGATTGATCGTAGTGATAAAAGAAGTCCGCGTAGGCGTCGGCCAAACGCTGCAGATAGGCGGACTCTATCCAGCGCTCGTAGGGTACACCGCGTTTCTTGACCCGTTCGATG
Source organism: uncultured Chromatiaceae bacterium (assembly GCA_964458405.1). Lineage (GTDB taxonomy): Bacteria > Pseudomonadota > Gammaproteobacteria > DRLM01 > DRLM01 > JARRQJ01. The sequence continues at coordinate 2,443 of CAYWIQ010000038.1, read as the reverse complement.
AGGATCTCCACCGGCGCTTGGAGATAGATCACCAAATCCGGAGCCAGCGGCGACAAATCCAAGTGGCGATAGACCTGCTCATATAAACGCAGCTCATCGTCATCCAGGGTCAACTGCGCGAACAACGGATCTTTCTCCAACAGAAAATCGGCCACCACATTGGGACGGAACAGGTCCCCTTGGCGCATGGCCTGCAGCTGCTGCACCCGTTGAAACAAAAATGATAGTTGGGTGGGCAGGGCCATGGGGCGGGGGTTCTGGTAATAACGTTCCAAAAAAGGATTGTCTTCCGCCCGCTCCAGCATCAGTTCACTGCCGAAGGTTTCGGCCAGTCGCCGTGTAAGACTGGTCTTGCCGACCCCGATAGGTCCTTCGACGATGATATAGCTCGGCGTCATATCGCTGCGGGCACCGCCTGCAATCCCAGGCTGGAGCAGCTCTCCAGCAACGCCCGCAGACTGCCTACCCCGGGAATGTGCAGTTCCGGCGCAATCTCATGGAGTGGATAGAGGACGAAGTTGCGCTCCGGCAAGCCGGGATGAGGTACGGTCAGGATATCCCCCGCCACTTGGGCATCGCCGTACAATAACAAATCCAAGTCCAGGGTCCTGGGCACCCAACGCTCGGCGCCGCGCACCCGACCGTGCAGTTCCTCGATGAGGTGTAACTCCTTCAACAATTCGGCGGCGGTCAGCCGGGTATCCACGGCAGCCACGGCATTCAAATAATCGGGCTGCGCTTTCGATCCCAAAGGCTTGCTGAGATACAACGATGAACAGGCTACGCAACAAGTAGCCGGGATGGCATCCAGCGCCGCCACGGCGCTGCGCAGCTGAGACTGCGGATCGTTAAGGTTGCTGCCTAAACCGACATAGGCCCGTACCAGGCTAGAATTCATACTGCACCTCACTGCTGGTGAAATTATGCCCTATCCAGGAGGCCAGCGTAGTCTATTCAAGGAGTTCCTTGCTGGCCGCCTTCTTTTTAGAACGCCGGGGGCGCCGCTTTTTGCCTTGCCCCCCTCCGGCGCGCACCCGCTTTAATCGCTCATTGTCATCCAAGCCTTGAAGCTCTGTCCACCATTGACATAATTCCCCTATTTCTTCTCCGGCATCTCGGCGCAATAACATAAAGTCGTAGGCGGCCCGAAAACGGGGGTGATCCAACAACCGCAAGGGACGCAAACCGCTGGTCCGCTGCAACCGACTCTGCAAGGCCCAAATCTCACGTATGGGTACAGCGAAACGCTTAGGCAGGGCGGTACGGGTCAATTGCTGGGCCTCGACCGCCTGGGCGGCCTCCTGTAAGGCCTGAATTTCGGCCCGACCCGCCCCTTCCCGCTCCGACAATGTCTGGCGCAGCGGTTCCCACAGTAAAGCGGCGAACAGGAAGGCCGGTGTCACCGGTTTACCCTCACTGATCCGGGCATCCGTGTTTTGCAGTGCGTGGGTCAATAAGGTTAATGGAAATCCCTCCTTTTCCCGGCCCAGACAGGCCTCGGTCTGGGGGAATAGATAGCTGAACAGGCCGTAGTGCCTCAGTAGTTCGAAACTCTGTACCGCGTTACCCCCCAAGAACAGCTTGAGGATTTCATCAAAGAGCCGTGCGGGCGGGATATCCTCCAACAGCTGCGCCAACTCGAATATCGGCGCCTCGCTCTCGGGATGGATCCGAAACCCCAATTTGGCGGCAAAACGCACCGCCCGTAACATCCGCACGGGGTCCTCGTGGTAACGCTGCCGGGGATCGCCGATTAACCGCAACATCCCGCTCTGGAGGTCCGCCATACCCCCCACATAGTCCACCACCGAGAAGTCCTGGATGTTGTAATACAGGGCGTTAACCGTAAAATCACGCCGCCAAGCGTCTTCCTCCAAGGTCCCGTATACGTTATCGCGCAGGATACGGCCGTTCTCGGCACGGGCCTCTTCGTCACTGGCCCCATCGCCTTGGGCGCGAAAGGTGGCCACCTCGATGATCTCCCCCTGGTAACGAACGTGGGCCAACCGAAAGCGACGGCCGATCAAAAGGCAGTTGCGAAAGAGCTTTTTCACCTCCTCCGGTCGGGCGTTGGTCGCGATGTCGAAATCCTTGGGTTCTCGACCCAACAACATATCCCGCACCCCGCCCCCCACCAGAAAGGCGTCATACCCAGCGTCCTTAAGCCGGTACAATACCTTAAGGGCGTTGGTGCTGATATTGGCTCGTGAAATCGTATGGTCGGGACGAGGAACGATGCGCGGTTGCGTGTTAATTGTAAGGCCTTTTAGCGCGGATAAATAACGATTTGGATATAAGAACTTGTCTAGTGATAGTCGACGCGTATATTATCGCTTTTTTACGCGGCCCCGCAACGCAGTACACGCTCCCTTCGTCTAGTGGCCTAGGACGTTGCCCTCTCACGGCGAAAACAGGGGTTCGAGTCCCCTAGGGAGCGCCATAT